>CAZKOQ010000159.1:0-7542 GCA_964554425.1 uncultured Pirellulales bacterium
CCGAAATGGAAGCCGACATTGGTCCTGACATGGACCCAACGAACAATATTATTCCGCCGAATGATATGCCGGATCTGGACGGTTTTGATGATGGTGTGCAGGTGCCGCTGGTTCTGCCAAATTGTCAGTGGACGACATTTAACTACGTAGTGACTGTTATGCCGCCCATGCCGCCACCCATGCCGCAAACACCTCCTTTGTATGTAAATGTGTGGTTCGACTGGAATCGGGATGGCGACTGGGATGATACGATGCAATGTCCCGGCGATACTGCGCCAATACCCGCTCCCGAGTGGGCGGTGCAAAACCAGCTACTTGTCGGTCTGCCTGTGGGGTTAAATGTGATTGCTACACCGCGATTTATGCCCTGGCATCCTGCAACGGGAGATACACAGCCAATCTGGATGCGAATTACGCTCTCAGAGCAAAGGTGGGCTCCCACGGCGGGTGTGTTAGGTAACGGCGGCTGCGGACCTGCAAATGGATATATATATGGCGAGACCGAAGATTACTATTTTGTTCCTGAGGTGCCGCCGCCTCCAAAGCTGGATTTCGGCGATGCTCCGGAAGCATGGACAGCAGGGTATCAATATCCTACCACGCTTGCCAACAACGGCGCCCGTCACGTCATTGTGCAGGGCGTGTTCCTGGGAGCACAGATAGATGCCGAGCCGGATGGTCAGCCAACATTGCCGGCTGACGGTGACGACACTAATAATCTCGCTGACGAGGATGGCGTCATTGCCGTTACGCCGTTAGTGCCAGGCGGAATGGTTAACGTTACCGTTGTGGCGTCGGTTCCCGGCACCCTGAGCGGCTGGATTGACTACAACGGCGACGGTGATTGGAATGAGACCGAAGATTTGGTGTTTGCCGGAACGCCGCTCGTTGCAGGAGCCAATCCGCTACAGTTCACTGTGCCAACGACGGCAAGCCCAGGCATATACACGTATGCGCGGCTGCGATTCCACACCGGCAGCACTGCCTTACAGTATTATGGCCAAGCCGATGACGGCGAGGTCGAAGACTATATAATTAAGATAGAAGAAATACCGATTAAGCCGCCGGCCCAACATTTGAAGTGGTCGCAGCCGCCTATTGAGCTCGACCCGAAGTCAAGGACGCCGGTGTATTGCGGGTGGGACCAGCCGTCCTACACCATCAGACCGGTTACAGGTGGGCCGGGTTTGTGGCAGGTAGTGGCCGACGATTTCCGCTGCATAGGGTCTATGCCGATAACCTCGGTTCACTGGTGGGGTTCGTATAAGGGCTGGCAATATCCAGAGCCGCCGCAGCTAAGGCCTGCTGCCTGGCGGATTGGGTTCTGGAGCAACATTATTCCTATGCCTCCTGGCAGCGTCAGCCAGCCGGGGAAACTGCTGTGGCAGATTGAGGTGCCCGCCACTCGTGTTCATGAAGAGTGGTCAGGTATTGACGAGTTCCCGGACAGCCCAATGGACACTTGCTTCCAGTATTATGTGGACTTAACACAGAAGGAATACTTCTGGCAGCAAAAATACATCGACACACAGACTAAAGACGACGTCTTCTGGATTAGCATAGTGGCTGTTTATGGCGGCTTTATGCCTCCGCCGAACATCCCGTGGGGATGGAAGACCCGGCCGGCACACTGGATGGATGACGCAATAACGTTCAGAATGGAAGGTGAGCTTGAAGTGGGCTACGTGCTTAGCCCGACCATGGTTAATCCAATTGAAGGAAACATTTGCGGGCAGGTCGAGAGCTACGATATGGCCTTTGAGCTTGACACCGACCCCAATTACATCAAGTGGGAGCAGCCGTTCACCGGCATTCGCAACTGGCCGCACTATGAGGACCAGAATTCTATAGCCATAGAATACAAGCTGATAGACAAGTGGCTGCAGCCGCCGGACCTAACTCCTCCGATGCCTCCTGCTCCACCTACGGGGATAGGTGTTGATATGTTCTGGGTTCCTCTGGCCGACGACTTTAAGTGTAATATGACCGGCCCGATTAACTGCATCCGGATGTGGGGTTGCTTTGCCCAGGACCGGCTGCCCAAGCTTGGACCAGGCAGTCTGACGTTCCAGGTCCAGATTTATGCCGACATTCCTGCGAATCCGCCGAATCAGCCGTTTAGCAAGCCTGGAAAGCTGCTGTGGAGCCGAATATTTAAGTCCGGTGAATACACAGTTACCGAGCTTAATCCGGTGCTGGAAGGTTGGTACGACCCAGCAACAAACATGTACCAACCTGTCGACCACCAACGGGTCTTCCAGTATGACTTCCACATCCCTTCTACTGCTGACACATTCTTGCAGCAGGTAGGAATAATCTACTGGCTGGAAGTTAAGGACCTGCCGTTCCCGCCACCGGAGCCCGACCCACGTGATTACACCTTTGGGTGGAAGACAACACTAATCCAAAATCGGTGGAATGACGATGCCGTGTTTAACTACTGGTTAGCTCAGCCGCCTCCGCCACCGCTGGTGCATGGTTGGAATCCTTTGCTGTATCCGCCGGGACATCGGTATGCGAATACAACACTTGACCTGGCGTTCGAGATTCAGACCGAGAAAGCAGAACTTGACATCCGGCGAATGGTAGCCGATGATTGGCGCTGCACATCAAAGCAGCCGATAACGGCTATCGTGTGGTGGGGCTCTTACATCGGCTATCGCTACGAGGCGTGCAAGTGTCGAGAGATAGTGCCCGCACCACCGACAAAGCCGGATTACTTCCTGCTGTCCATCTGGACGGATGTGCCGGCCAATTCTACCGGCGACCCATACAAGTTCAGTCATCCAGGCACGAAGGTCTGGGAATACAGGGCCACGCAATACGACGAAGTGCTGGTTGGCTTTGACAAGCACCCATTGGATATGCCTCCCAGTCAGGTGGGTGGTAATGAGCCGGTATATCGCTACTCGGTGAAACTGCCGAAGGCAAACTGGTTCCTTCAGAAGGAGCTAAACAATGTCTTCTGGCTGAGCGTGGTAGCTGTTTACAGAGGTCCGCAGCCCGTAGTGAATCCGTGGGGCTGGACCAATCACAGACACGTGTTCAACGATGACGCTGTCGCCGGTTATATTGACTACACCGGCCCGGCACCTGTGTGGAGATGGGAAGAGTTGTATGACCAGACCGGTATGAGCGAGGATATGTCGTTTGTCCTGTTCACCGAGCCCGAGTGCCTGATTGGCGGCATCGCCGATGCAAGTGAGTATGCTGATTGGGTTGCGTGGGGCAGACCCAAATGCTGGTGCTATGCCAGACAGTGCCGTGGTGATATTAACGGCCTAAAGACCGGGCCATACTGGGTTCAACTGTTGGATTTACAACTTCTGGCATTAGCATACAACAAGGATGACGCCCAGTTAAAACTGGTACCAGACGGCATTTGTGGCGATGTTACCCACAAGAAAAACGGTCCATACCGTGTTCAGTTACTTGACCTTCAGGAGCTTGCTAAATACTACAACAAGCAGCCCGATGCGCTCGTTCCGATATGCGATCAGGCGCCGCTTACAACCGGGCCTTACAACTACTGGAGAGAGCCGTAGGTAAGCTTTATTGATTGAGTAATAAGACGATTGTAACAAAGAGGCAGGCCAGCCCAACGGCCTGCCTTTTTTATTTGACTTTATATGTCTGGTTTTATAGTATAATGAGTATTCGAGAGCTTGTTTGCCGCACCACAGAGATTGAAAATCTAAACTTGCCGCATTTTTTTCTTGAAACGCAGTCGAAACGTGGTATAATAACATTGCATTTTTATTAGAGATATTTTGCTTTAGGAGAAGCAGAAATGAAGGCGATAAAGTCAGTTCTTATCGGCTTGCTTTTGGTTACCGTCTGCCCTGCGATGGCGTTGGCCATGCCTTATGGCAGGGTGATTATTGTCAATACAAACGGCACAGGCGACTACCCGACAATTCAAGCTGCAATCAACGATAGTAATGATGGCGATACAATTGTTCTCCAGATGGGCACCTACACCGGCGATGGAAATCGCGATATCGACTTTAGAGGCAAAGCTATTACTGTCCGTAGCACCGACCCTAACAATCCTGACATTGTAGCTTCAACAATTATTGACTGCAATGGAACGCAAGCAGAACCACACAGGGGTTTTTATTTCCATAACGGCGAAGACGCAAATTCGGTCTTGATGGGCTTGACAATTACCAAAGGTTACGCCCCTGCCACAGGGCCCTACTCTATCCCTGGTGGCGGAATCTACTGTGAGCAAAGCAGCCCTGCTATTACTAAATGCACGATTAGCAACAACTCGGCTGGTAGTGGCGGCGGGGTGTGTTGCTATTCTGAAAGTAATCCAATGATTACAGATTGCACCATTAGTAACAATACAGCAGGTGCCGGTGGTGGGATGGTGGTTCCCACTGGAAGTAGCCCCATTTTGACCAATTGTGTATTTATTAGCAACAGGGCAGAAAATGGCGGTGGTGGAATCTTTAGTTCGGGTAACCCTGCGTTAATCAACTGCAAGTTCATCAACAACTCGACGCTCGGGGATGGTGGGGGGATAGAAAGCTTCTACTACAGCAAAATTACCTTAATCAACTGCATGTTTTGGGGCAACTCGGCTGTTAGCGGGGGGGGGAATTACTGCTGGCGAAGAAACAATAATCAAGAATTGCACTTTCTCCGGCAATACAGCCGAATATGATGGCGGGGCGATTTTCTGCCGGGAGGGGTTTGGTTTTCACACATCTATCGTTAACTCCATTCTCTGGGGTGATAATGCAGCTGTCTACACGGAAGTCGGGGCGGAGTGGTGGGATTGTGGTTCTAAATTATCAATCAGTTTTAGCAATTTTCCTTTTGTTGCTATCGGTTCTTGGGAGTTGGATTTTGGACCCGGCAATATTGATGCCGACCCCTGTTTTGCAGACACAAATAATGGCGATTTTCATTTGAAATCACAAGCAGGAAGATGGGATGCAAACGAGGGACGATGGACGAAGTGACGAGTTTATGTATTGACGCAGGCAATCCAAGTAGCCCCATCGGCTATGAGCCATTCCCTAACGGCGGAATCATAAATATGGGCGCTTAAGGCGGAACGGGCCAGGCGAGTAAGTCATATTTTGGTGAACCGGTATGTGAAACCATTTTCGCAGGAGATATAAATGGCGATTGCAAAGTAGATTTCAAGGACTTTGCTCTTATGTCTTTACATTGGTTGCAATATGAAAGTGGGTAACATTATATTATTTGCGTCATAAAAAAAAGTGACTATGATGGTTTAAGCGAAAGGAGTCAAAAATGTTCACGCGAAAAATAATTGCTACAGTAATTATGGTGGTTTTGCTGCCAGCTTGTGGCTGGGCAGGTACTTACAGCGGCGGTACTGGCTTATTGGGAAACCCATTCCAAATCGCCACGCCAGAAGATATGGATGAAATCGGTAGAACTCCGGGCGACTGGTGTGGACTTTTCCTTCTGACAGCCGATATCAATCTGGCCGGCTACACCGGAACTCAATTTCATATCATCGGCGAATATCCAAACAAACCATTTACTGGTGTCTTTGACGGCAGTGGACATATAATTTCTAACTTTACATACTCTACCCCTAACATCCAAACAAATATCGGGATTTTTGGTTTCATCAATGGCGCGACTGCGGAGATTAAAAATTTGACTCTAATCAATCCCAATGTCAATGTTAATGCAGAATACTCACGTCGGGTTGGTGCTCTTGTTGGCCGAATGGATAACGGAACGATTTCAGATTGCGCTGTTGAGCAAGGCAGCGTTTCGTCACACGAAGAGGTAGGGGCATTGGTGGGGCATAATAATGGCATAATTTCGGATTGCTACACAACCGTAAGCGTTTCCGGAGGATCCGGCTTGCATGGAGGCTTGGTAGGAATCAGTGGTGGCGTGATTTCAAATTGCTACGCAACAGGAAATGTTTCAGGATTCTCAGATGTCGGTGGTTTGGTTGGAGGAACAGTATTTGGTGCCACGATTGAAAATTGTTATGCAACGGGCAATATAAGCGCATTGGCAGAAGCTGGTGGATTAGTTGGATGCAATTGCGCCACAATTTCGAATTGCTATGCAACAGGCAATGTCGTAGTCCAGTTGTATGATGCTGGTGGATTAATAGGTAACTCTGAAGGTGTCATTTCAACCTGTTATGCAATAGGTGAAGTTTCAGGAAACCAATTAACCGGTGGCTTAATAGGAACTAACGTAGCGTCTCAAGGGCCTGCCAATATTGTAAATTGCTATGCGACAGGGTCCGTTACCGCGAATGATTACGTTGGTGGACTGGTGGCGTGGAACCGTGAGGGCGGCACGATTTCAAATTGCTATGCAACAGGACCTGTTGCTGGAAACGATTACACTGGCGGGCTTGTGGGATATAACGAGGGGGCCACAATTACCGCATGTTTCTGGGATATAAACACCACCGGTCAGCAGACAAGTAGTGGAGGCGGGGTAGGTAAAACAACTGCCGAAATGTACACCAGTAGTACATATACTGATGCTGGCTGGGATTTCGCCCCAGACGGCAGTAATAAAATCTGGATGAATGTGGATGGTGCATCCTATCCATGGTTGACGTGGACAGATTGCTTGAATCCAAACAGTTCGGAATATGCTGACTGGGTGGCTTGGGGGCGACAGGGGTGCTGGTGCTATGCAAGACAGTGTCGTGGTGACATTAACGGCAAGAAAACCGGTCCTTTTAGGGTTCAGTTGTTAGATTTGCAGATTCTGGCAGCAGCATTTAACAAAAATGACAACAAGTTAGCCCAGGTACCTGGAGGTATTTGTGCTGACGTCAACCACAAAAAGACGGGGCCGTCTCGTGTGAAGTTGCTTGACTTACAGGAGCTTTCTAAATACTTCAACAAGCCCGAGGCACAGGTTCCTATGTGTGACCAGACGCCGCTTCTAACCGGGCCTTACAATTACTTTGTGGAGCCGTAGTCAGAATTTTCAGTTTTAGATAAGGAGAGCGATTATGAGAAATTTATTAATTCTGATAGCAGTTTTTGCAACCGCCACGTCAGTATGCGAAGGGATGATTCTGCGCATTGTCGATAATGGCGATGGGACGGTGGGGATACTAAACTCCGCTTATACTGGCGCATCTGATGATATGTATTTCTGTTTGGTCAGCGACACTGCTCCCTATCCATCCGGTGGATACGTGACAGCGTGTGCTCCTGCCGCAACAGAAATACCAGATGCATGGGTTCCGGAATTGTGGTGGTGGCCAGATGGGGTTTGGGGATATATCGGTGACCCATTTGGGGTTCCGAAACCTGAGTGTGTATCCATAAATGGGATATCTGCTCCAATCGGCACCACAGTTAAGCTATGGAGAATTGAGGCAGACTGGACACTCGGTCCTCTTTTGGATACCCGCACTCTCGGTAGTGCGCCAACCGATTGCCTAAACAGCACCGCCGAAGAATATCCCGACTGGTTCTTTCTTAATAAACCGGATTGCTGGTGCTATGCCAGACAGTGCCGTGGTAACATAAACGGCAAGAAAACCGGGCCATACTGGGTTAA
>CAZKOQ010000160.1:0-7530 GCA_964554425.1 uncultured Pirellulales bacterium
AACTGTGACAGACTACTTGCAGAAGCTGGACATTCGGTGTATCGTGTCGGACAACTTTTCGACTCCGCTCAACTGAGAGCGTCGAAGTCAAGGAATAAGCCCGACAATATGTCCTGGCAGGTAGAACCAAGAGCTATGATATCCGAGGATAGAAAATTATGCTCACCAACCAAAGGCACCTTTGGAAATCCGTAACTTGTATCTTGTTTTATGTTCTCGCCTATGCCATCGCTGTTTACGCCAATGACCAGCCGCAGTGGGGACAGAAACACTCGCGGAATATGATGTCGAGCGAAACCGGCCTTGCCGACAGTTTTGACCCGGCCACCGGACAAAATATCCTGTGGGTGGCTCCGCTGGGCACAGAAACGTATTCAACACCCATAGTTGCCGGCGGCAAGGTGTTGATTGGCACAAACAATAACAACCCGCGCGACCCGCGGCACGATGGAGACCGAGGCGTGCTGCTGTGCTTAGATGCAAAGAACGGGAGTTTTTGCTGGCAGCTTGTCGTGCCCAAGCTCGGGCCCGACCCATATTATATCGATTGGCCCAAATCAGGTATATGCTCGCCAGCAACCGTCGAAGGCGACAGGGTCTATGTCGTAAGCAATCGCGGCGAAGTTATGTGCCTTGACCTTAATGGGCAAAGCAATGGCAACGATGGAACGTATCAGGATGAAGGCAGAAATATGACTCCCCGCGATGCCGAGCCATTGAAGGTTGCCGAAAAAGATGCAGATATTATCTGGCTGTTTGATATGCATTCGAAGGTAGGAATTCATCAGCATGACGCCGCACACAGCTCCATTTTGTTGCATGAGGAGTTTCTATACGTCAACACAAGCAATGGTCTCGACAGTCACCACCGCACTATCCCTGCGCCCGATGCACCGAGTTTAATTGTGTTAGAGAAGACAACGGGCCGATTAGTTGCCAGAGACCGCGAGCAAATTGGCCCTAATATATTCCATTGCACATGGTCGTCGCCGGCATTAGGTGACGTCAATGGCCAGAAGCTTGTGTTTTTCTGCGGCGGTAATGGCATCTGTTATGCCTTCGAGGCGTTAAAGTCTGCACCTGCTGCAGGAGCGGTGGAGAGATTGAAAAAGGTCTGGTGGTTCGATTGCGACCCCAATGCACCGAAAGAAAATGTGCATCAATACAGAGGAAATCGCCAGAAAAGCCCGAGCAATATCAAAAGTATGCCGGTGTTTTATAACAATCGCGTCTATGTCACGGTGGGCGGTGACATCTGGTGGGGCAAGAACCAGGCATGGCTAAAGTGCATCGACGCCATAAAGACCGGCGATATTACCGCCAACGGCGAGATATGGTCCTATCCTCTCAATCGCCATTGCTGCTCAACTCCATCCGTTGTAAATGAGCTGGTTTTTGTTGCTGATTGTGCCGGAGTTGTGCATTGTGTGGACGCCCGAACCGGCAAACCTTACTGGACACATCAGACTGAGGGAGAGATTTGGGCCTCGACGCTCGTAGCAGATGGAAAAGTCTATATCGGCACTCGACAGGGGGACTTCTGGGTATTGGCCGCGAGCAAGGACAAAAAGGTGATAAGCTCAATCAAGATGGATAGTTCAATGGCCGGCTCCCCAGTTGCCGCCAATGGTGTCCTCTATATCGCCACGATGAAGAAACTCTACGCAGTCAAGAGAGACAGACAATAAATTGCATAGAACGCAATCGCATCAAAGGTTTTTGGATTTGACAGAAGAGCGTGCATAAACATCGATATTTAAGGACAGCAGAATGCCAAAATTAGTTTTAGCTGATGGGTATAGGCCAATATTGGGGCTGAGAGAGACGGAGCGGGGGATTAAGCTCATAAAGGATTTTTTCCAGGATAATTTAGCCAAGGAGCTAAATCTACAGCGGGTTTCGGCTCCGTTATTTTTACGAAAAGGGTCGGGAGTGAACGATGACCTAAACGGCGTCGAGGCAAAGGCGACATTTCGGATAAAAGATGATGAATATAATGAGGCGGAGTGCCTGCTTTCGCTGGCCAAATGGAAGCGAATGGTGCTGGTGGATTATGGCTTCGGGCAAGGGGAGGGGCTATATACGGATATGAACGCAATCCGGCCGGATGAGGAGGTGCTGGACAATCTTCATTCGGTATATGTGGACCAGTGGGACTGGGAAAGAATAATAAATAAAGAGGAGCGTAATTTGGAGTTTCTGAAAGAAATTGTTCGGAAGATATATAAAGTGATGCGGCAGACGGAGGCGGCGGTCGGCAAAAAGTATCCGCAGATAAAGCCAATTCTGCCGGAGGACATTACTTTTTCCCATTCGGAGGAGCTTCTGGATATGTATCCTGACTTAGGGCCGAGACAGCGAGAGGACAAGATTACAGAAAAGTATGGAGCGGTCTTCGTGATAGGGATTGGAGGAAAGCTGGCGGATGGAACGCTGCACGATAATCGCGCGCCTGACTATGACGACTGGACGACGCCGAGCGGCGAAGACAAGCGTGGACTAAATGGGGACATATTGCTGTGGTATCCGCCGCTTGGGATGGCTTTTGAGATAAGCTCGATGGGTATCAGGGTTGATGCCAAAGCACTATTGGAGCAATTAAAGATACGCAATGTCCTGGAACGAAAAGGGCTGCCGTGGCACAGGCGGCTGCTTAACGGCGAGCTGCCTCTGAGCATAGGCGGGGGCATCGGGCAGTCACGGCTGTGTATGTTTTTCCTAAGGAAACTACATATTGGGGAGGTGCAGGCGAGCGTATGGCCGGAGACAATGTTAAAGCAGTGCAGAGAGGCGGGGATTTTGCTTTTGTGAGCGGGCAATTTTCCATTTTCTATTTACTATTTATTATTTCAGCGGCGGTAGCGACACCGGCTGAAACACAGACCCAAATTGAGGCGACGGCGGACAATTCTATTGTGCTGGTTGAGGGGGAGTTCGGCCTAAATGCCGGCAGTCAAAACAGGATTCGCATCAAAGGCAACCAGCATCTTGTTGCAATGGATTTCGATTTTGACAAGCTGCGAGGCAAACGCATCCGGTCGGCAGCTCTTGTATGTCAGCGGGCCGATGAGAATATTGACGCTGTAACGATTTCGACGATTGCCGCACCGTGGGACGAGCACAAAAGTTCCGCTTTGACAAGCGGCAAACAGGGCTACGAAGGTTGGGGCTGGCCTGGCGGGCTGTTTCCTGCTGTTACGGGCGGAAACAGCTTTTCGCTCGTCTGTCAGGCAAAAAGTGTCATCAAGGAGGGTGCATACTACTGGGAGATTGAGCCGGACCTGCTGCACGCTAATATAATTGATGCGGCATACGGCATGACTATTCACGAGGTAAGCTGTGATTATTCGCGCAATCCACGGATTTTTTCGCATGAGGAGCGGGATAAGTGTCCCTACATCGTTGTAACTTTGGGCGGTGATGAGCCGGCTCCGGAGCCGGCGAGCGAGCTAAGAATTACTCATCGCGGCGACGTAGAAAGTATGCGGCTTCAACTGCGTGCGCCAAAAAATGGTTTTGCTTACGAAGTTTATATTAACTCTGCCCCCCTGCCCCGCTGGAATATTCCCTTTGTGAAACCGGGAGAAATTCAGATAATCTCTATCCGCGATATCTCATTAAAGCCGGGTGAGAACATTGAAATAAAAGTCATTACGACCAATCGCGTCGGCCATAAATCCGAGTCCGTAACAATTTCGAGCAAGGCACCTTCCCCGCGGGCGATTGAGTTTCCAAAGATTGCGCCTATACAATCGGCTGGGGCAGAACGTAGCAACATCGCAGTTATCCCGGTTCTGGACAAGTATGACATAAACGGCAAAGCAGTCGGCGAGCTTGCGGAGGATTATCTTCGGCGGAACGAAGTCTATGATGGAGAAAAGATTACCTTAGCAGCGGCCAAAGGCGAGGTGGTGGATTTTCAGGTATTGTTAAAGGGAGAGGGCAAGGTAAAGGCGCAATGCGAGTTAGGCGACATTCGCACTCAGATGCGGCGGGCGATTTATGTTCAATCTGAAAGAGGGCTTATTGCGGACCCGCTCGTGCCGTTTGAGGAGCTTGAGCTGGATGCGGAGAAGACGGCGGCTGTGTGCGTTGATGTTTTTGTGCCGTTTGAGTGCGATAAGAAAATTATAAAGGGGGCTTTCAGCGTCTCGGATGGGAGGCGAATACCGATTGAATTGCGCGTTCGCAACTTTGCGATTCCGCGGGAGGCGAGTTTCCTTTGCGAAATGAATACTTATGGGATGCCGGACAGAGTAAGCGAATTTTACCAATTAGCCCAGATTGCATACGACCATCGGGTGCACAGCAATATCCTGCATTATTCGCATCGGACGGCGGCGCCAGGGGCGCGAAAGTGCAATCTGGATATGATGATGGCGGATGGAAGGAGAATGAATGAGCGGCGATATAACGATATTATGCCGGGGGCAAAGCAGGCATACTGGGATGACTTTATTAGCGTTTTTGGACCATATTTATCGGGAGCATATTTTAAGGACGGACACCGCGGGCAGGTTCCTGCGCCGGGATTTTATTTAACATTCCACGAGAGCTGGCCGCTGAACGTGCGGACTTACTTTAACGGCAATCCCGATGCTTATGAGGCGTTCAAAGAAAAACCGGAGTATTGCCAGACGTTTGTGGATATTGTTCGGGATTTTATTTCAGTTGCAAAGAAGAACGGTTGGACACAAACGGGCTTTCAACTGTATCTAAATAATAAAGGGAGCTTAGAAGACCGGGCAAAGAGTCCGTGGGTGTTAGATGAGCCGGCGGAATACTGGGACTATCGGGCGCTGGCATATTATGGCGACTTAGTGCAGCAGGCAAAGAGCGGAACTTGTCCTATTCGGCTGCAATATCGGATAGACATTTCGCGGCCACAATTCGATAGAGGACAGCTTTTTGATAAGGCGGATTTGTGGGTCGTCAGCACGGATGCGATGCGCCAGTATCAGCGAATAATCGCTGACCGGGTAGAGCTGACGGGCGAGAATATCTGGGTATATGGAACGAGCACCAGGGTTGAGGAATCAAATCGCCAGATTCAGGCGTGGGCTTTGTGGGCATACCGAAATGGCGCGAAAGGGCTGGTGCCCTGGCAGACGGTTGATAAAAGCGGAAAGGCAATGAAGAAGGCAGACCAGCTTGCGCTTTTTATATTCGATAGAAGCCAGAATGGGGATGTTGAGATACATCCATCGATACGACTGAAAAGCTACCGGCGGGCGGAACAGGATATTGAGTATCTGGAATTATTGCGTAAGAAATTAAATGTGACCGATGGACAGTTGCGGTCATTTATAGATAATTACCTGAACCCATCCGGCAATGTTGTTAAGAAATCGGATGCGGATGCCGGGACGGCAGTATATAGGCAGGTTCCGCCAGAGGCCATCAGGCAGCTTCGCGAAGCAGCGGCAAAGCTGCTGGAAGGTTTGAGATTGTAGTTTGTAATCAAATAAATGGAGAATACAATGAAATACTGCAAAATGTTTATCGTTACAGCTTCAACTGTCTTAGTGTTTGCGTCGGCTTTGTGCGCCGAGGTCAAAACTGTTGCCGAGCAAAACCGCAACGAGCATGCAACACCCGAATTTAAGTTCAAGAACGTTCCTTCGCCGTCCCAGAGCGACGCTGCTACAAAAGCGAAGTTCGCCATCATAGACGGCAGGAGGGACACCAATGGCGGAGACACCGATAAGCTCCACGACGGCAAAATCCCAGACGAGGAAGACCAGCCATCCGAGAATTTCTTTTTTAACGCCGGCACCAATGGCGGCCGCCTTCTGGTTGATTTGGGCAGCGTCGTTGATATCAAGCAGGTCAACACATATTCATGGCATCCCAATACTCGCGGCCCGCAGGTGTATCATTTTTACGCCAGCGACGGAAAAGACAACAATTTCAACCAACAGCCGAAGAAAGACATCGACCCCCAGACGTGCGGCTGGAAACTGATTGCGAAGGTCGATACGCGGTCGAATGAGGGCGAAAACGGCGGACAGTATGGTGTCAGCATCTCCGATTCCGCCGGCACCATCGGCAAATATCAATATCTGCTGTTAGACATCTCCCGCACCGAAGCCACCGATACGTTCGGCAATACGTTTTATAGCGAAATCGACGTAATTGACCCCAACTCGCCGGTCGTTGCGGCGACGCCAGCCACGCAACAGCAGGGGAAAACTTTTGAGGCAGAAGGAGGAACGTATCAGATAATCATCGATACCTCCGAGACGCCCGACATGACGGAATGGGCGGACAACGAGCTTGCGCCAGTCTTGCAGCAATGGTATCCGAAAATTGTCAAGATGCTGCCCAGCGAAGGATACCAAGCCCCCAGAAGGGTTACTATTATCTTCAGTAAAGATATGACAGGCGTGGCAGCGACAGGCGGGACACGCGTCCGCTGTGCGGCGAACTGGTTCAGGCGGAACCTAAAGGGCGAAGCGAAGGGGGCGGTCGTCCACGAGCTTGTGCATATCGCGCAAAACTATGGCATCGCGCGGCGCACCAATCCCAACCCCAGCCGGACCCCGGGATGGGTTGTGGAGGGAATTGCTGACTATATCCGCTGGTTCTTGTATGAGCCGCAGACGCGAGGCGCCGAAATAACTAAGAGAAACATAGCCCTTGCTCGATACGACGCCAACTATCGCATAAGCGGGAATTTTATTAACTGGGTTACCAATAAGTATTCCGGGGACCTCGTCCAGAAGTTGAACGCCGCCGCCCGTGAGGGCAGGTATAACGAGGACCTGTGGAAGAAGTTCACCGGCCTTACCTTGCAGGAACTCGACGACGAGTGGAGAAAAGACCTGGAGAAAAAGATTGCTGCCGAGCCCCCTGCTGAGGAGTCGAAAATCAACGCCCTCGCCGACGAGGAAAAAGCCGCCGGCTGGAAGCTGTTGTTTAACGGTCAGAACCTCGCCGGCTGGCACAACTTCAAGCGCACGGACGTCCGCCCCGGCTGGCAGGTCAAGGATGGTGTCCTTATCTGCGCCGACCCAGCCAACGCAGGTGACCTGTGCACCAACGATAAGTTTGACTGGTTCGAGCTGCAGCTCGAGTATAACATCTCCGAGGCCGGCAATAGCGGCATTATGTTCCACGTTACCGACCAGGGCGACGCCACCTGGGCGACAGGCCCAGAATTTCAGCTTGAGGACAACAAGGCAGCAGAAGACCCCGTTCGGTGCGGCTGGCTGTATGCCCTCTACCAGCCGCCGGATGACCCCAACACGGGCAAGCCCCTTGACACCACCAAGCCCGCCGGCCAGTGGAATCGTGTTCGTCTGCTCATCTCTCCCGAAAAGTGCGAGCATAGTATCAACAGCGTGAAATATTTCGAATACGTCCTCGGCAGCGAAGATTTCAATAGCCGTGTCGCCAAAAGCAAGTTCCGCAGGATGCCTCTCTTTGCCAAATCGAACATCGGCTATATCGCCCTGCAGGGTGACCACGGGCAGATTTCTTTTCGCAATATCAAAATCCGCCCGCTCGAGGCAAAGAGGTAATCGCCTC
>CAZKOQ010000161.1:0-7472 GCA_964554425.1 uncultured Pirellulales bacterium
AAAAAATGAACAGGGCTGAGGTGCGGAGGGAGAGGAAAAAGCGAGATAAGCCTCAGCCCTGTCTTTGGGCTACATTTAATTATAACAAATATCTCTAAAAATCAATACTTTTTTTGGCAGAATTTGTTCATACGTAACAAATTTATTCCAACCCACAATACCTCACAGAATTCTACCCATAATGTTATCATTATAATAATAGCTCTAATATTCCTTTCTGTCAAGGACAATCCAAAAAAAATTTCAAAAAAATAAAAAAATTTTTTTATAGAAAAGAGCTTTCCCCTTTGTTTTTCGCCTTAAAACACCTACGAATTTGTAGGAAATAGTGACGTTTTGCAAGGGCAAATCCCAAGTCTTTGTCCAAGCTGTATTTATATAATAGACCTCAATAGTATCGTTTTTACCTCCCTCTGATACAAATAAATGGGCTGAGGCCAGGAGGAATGGAGAGAAGCGTAAAACCTCAGCCCATAATCCCTTGCAACTTTATACGCCCCTCCCTACTAAAGGTTCGGCTTCTTGCCGTTCCGAAAAGAATGGGCTGGGGTCGGGAGAGAGGAAGAGGAGTCTGAAAACCCCAGCCCGCGGTTTCGCTAATCTCTACTACGACCCCAGCTTGTCAAAGTTCACTGAAAACACGCCAATTGCCCGTCGAGAACCACTCCTTCACCTATGAGCGATGTGCGAGTATGGCATATCCACGACCAGCCATCTGATATTTTGGCTTTTAAGGCCTGCATCCCCCGTTTTTTATCGAAAATAAAGGGCAAAATTTACTTGCCATTTATAGGGATTTCGCTTTTATTATAGAAATATTATGGTTTTGAGTTGCCAGGTGCTTATAATCCTGGCAGGGAAAGATTTCATCCCAACAGCTAAATTTTAGTGAAAGGACATAAAAATGAAAAAGTTAATCTCTGTGGTATTGACGATTGTGCTGGTATCGATGCTCGCTCTGGCTGGCTGCAAGGCAAAAGAAAAGCCGGCTGAACCCAATGCAGCAGCCACGCCAGCGCCGACTGCACCGAGCAAGTAATGCACAATCCATACTAAAACCATAGCCCTTTTGTGGTTTGAAGTTTATCACTGTGCGCCGGCGGATGCAAGTTTTCGGCTCTCCGATACAATATTCATTGGCCATCCTCTCTGATATGTTGTGAGTGGTTTTTTCCACGCCGCACTCATCCAAAATTGATTGCGAGTGGTTTTCCCCCATTTGTAACAAGGTAGGGGATGGCCTGTATTATTTATTGCCCGCTTTTGGCTCTCTCGAGGACCTCGATATAGGCGGGCAAATTACTATTCACGAACCATAGGCAGATGTGAATCGAGATGTAGCAGCGGTTTAAATGAAAGGAACTCGATATGTTTTCCTGTAACTACGGAAAAGTTCTACGCTCATCTACGGCCATCTTTACAATTTTTGTATTTTGTTCTCTCACATACGCCAAGATTCCCAAGTTTGAATATCACCTGATAGACCGCATCGGCGACCAAATGGGCCAGACATCCTTAGTTGATGTGGATAAAGACGGTGACCTGGACTGGATCGCCGGATGCAATGGCGGAACAATCTGGTGGTTCGAATATAAAGACCCCAATAACTGGGTAAGACACACACTTGGACAAAACGCCCCAACAGAGGTTGGCGGCACCGCCTTCGATGTCGATGGCGACGGCTGGCTCGACCAGGTCTCCGGCGGTGCCTGGTACCGTAATCCCGGCAAGCCGCGAGAGCAAGAATTTATAAAGAACCCTAATTCAGTCATAGAAAAATCCCACGACATTGTCGCCGCCGACATTGATGGCGATAAAAAACTCGATGTGCTTGCGATGAGCGACAGGAGCGGTCTATTCTGGTATAAAATCCCAGCCGACCCAACGCAAAAATGGATAGGTCAAAAAATCGGCGAGGCCGTCCACGGGGGAATTGACCCTGCCGGCGCCGGCGACATTGATGGAGATGGGGATACTGATGTCGTCCGCTCGAATGTCTGGTTTGAAAATAAAGACGGAAAAGGAACAAAATGGGAGGAACACAAAAACATCGACTTTGGCCAGCCGGATGCAAAATACCCCCTGATGACAAAAACCTGGGTTGTTGACCTCGATAAGGATGGTAACCTTGACATCGTCCAGGCCGAGGGCGATTGCGTGAGCGGACGGCTTGCCTGGCACGAAAATAGCGATGGCAAAGGTAAAGTGTGGACAAGACACATTATTGCAGATAAAACCGGCCAGGACTTTCACTCCCTGGCACTGGCAGATTTCGACAATGATGGGGACCTCGACATATTCTCAGGCGGAGGCCCATTTACAGAAGGGGTCAGAAAATGGTTTATCTGGGATAACAAGGATGGAAAGGGCGGCCAGTGGATAATGCACGAGATCCTCAGCGGCAAACACTGCCACGAATCAAAAGCAGCCGATGTCGATGGCGACGGCGATATTGACATCTGCTCCAAGCCCTGGATTGGCGATGAGCATATCTATCTTCGCAATATGCTCAAGGAATCCGGCAACTAACAGCTATAACGTGCAGCGTATAGCAGACAAAACGACCAAAGCCCAATCCCGACAAGTCGGGACTAAACGCTATATGTTGAACGCTAATTTCGGAACTACGAGATGAATAAAATTGAGACAAAATCCGACTGCTATATGCACTGGCAGATTAACCGGCTATGCAACTTTGATTGTCCATACTGTTTTCGGGAGTGGGCGGACGAGAGCAGCCGGACCGAGGACCCTGCCTGCGGAAAGTACTCCGTGGAGCACATATCGCAGCGATTTGACGAGACGGGCAAGGTATGGCGCATTTATATGACCGGGGGCGAGCCGCTCTTGTATCCGGGTTTTGTCGAGCTCGCAAAGGCGCTGACACGGGTGCATTACATATCGGTGAGCACGAATCTGTCAACGCCAAATGCGTATGAGTTTGCGGAAGCTGTCGAAAGTGAACGCGTTCATTCGGTCTATGCGAATGTACATATACTGGAGCGAGAGAAGAGAAGGGAGGGGATGAAGGAGTATTTACAGAAGTTTCTTCATTTTCAACAGCGAGGGTTCAAGATTTGGCTGGTATACATTACGTATCCTCCGCTCCTGAGCCGAATCGAGGAAGACATAAAACGTTTTCGCAGCGAGGGAATCAAACAGATAAAACTAAAGGTGTTTCAAGGCAAGTACAAAGGCCGGCGTTACCCGCGCGACTATTCGGACGATGAGCGAGCGTTCATAAAAAGGCTCGGCCTGGATAATTACGAACACCAGATATTAACCGGTCGTGTGTCTTTTCTCGGCAGCAGGTGCCAGGCGGGTCATCGGGCATTTACATTGGACATCGCGGGGAATGTAAGGCGGTGCAACACATTGAAGGACGAGTATGGAAATCTCTTTGAGGGGACGTTCAAGCCCGGCAAGTCGTCGCGCCGCTGTCCGAATAAGAAATGCTCGTGCGCTTATCAGGGAATGTACTTTGCCACAACCGGTGGCTCCGCCGTACCGCCGAATGTCATTGTGCGACCTGTCCGATTTTTCATATCCGTCGGCGAATGTCTCGCCGGGCTGAGCGGTAAGGCACGGAGGTGATTGTAATCGGTGAATGTGTAACCTATGACCTTGAAAGAACTTATACAATGAAATTGGGGCCTGTAAATCGCCTTTTTGAGCATATAGAACGTTGCTGGAAGGAGCATCTCGTTAAACCGATAGAACATTGTCTGACGCTTGAGCTTGCTAAGATATACAGGTCCGTGCTGCGCGTGGCTGGAAAAGTCTGCTTCATAGCCGTCACGGGAAGCTGCGGCAAGACCACGACCACAGAGCTCATTGCTGCAATCTTATCGAAGGAGGGGCAAATTCAAAAGCAAAGCATAGCGAACACTATAGACTATATCGCCAAGGCAATCCTGACCGTCCGCCCCTGGCACCGATTTTGTGTTAATGAAGTCAGCGGCCACCAGCCGGGGGTAATAGCGAAATCGGCAAAGTTGTTGCGGCCTCAAATCGGCGTCCTTACGCACATAGGTCAGGACCATTACAGCAGCTATCGCAACCTGGAACTGACAGCCGCAGAGAAAGCCAGACTCGTGGAAGCACTTCCGGCTGGCGGTGTGGCAGTGCTCAATACAGACGACCCTTACGTGTATGCTATGCGCCAGCGAACGCGAGCCCGGGTTATCACCTACGGACTGTCACCCGATGCAATGGTCCGCGGCGAAAGCGTGTCCTGCGCCTGGCCAAGACCAATGTCGCTCGACGTCTGTTACACACAAAAACGGCTTCACGTTCAAACACGATTGCTGGGTGAGCACTGGGCTTACGCCGTCTTGGCAGCGCTATCTGCCGCTGTCGCTGCAGGCGTCTCACTGGAACGTGCTGTCCAAGCAATCGAGGCCTTCAATCCGTTACCCGGTCGCATGAGCCCGCATCAAACCCCGAATGGCGTCACTTTCATTCGCGATGACTGTAAGGCGCCATTGTGGACTATACCCGCTTCTCTGGGTTTTATGAGAACGGCAAAGGCAAAAAGAAAAGTTGTCGTGATAGGGTCGGTCTCAGACACTCCCAAAAGCTTTTATCACAGATACCTGACTGTTATTAAACTGGCTTTGGATGTGGCCGATAAAATAATTTTTGTTGGCGACCACGCTCGTTCAGCCCTTACAGCCCGACCCTGTCCCAAAGACGACCGCGTTATGGTGTTTGACACGCTATACCAGCTCAATTCTTTTCTGGGCAATTATCTCGAAACGGGCGACCTCGTATTACTTAAAGGTTCAGAAATAACTGACCATCTCGAGCGCATCGTGCTATCGCGGCACAATGATATTGCCTGTTGGCAGGAAAGATGCGGAAAACAGCGTTTCTGCAGCGATTGCCGGAGCCGGCACAGTCCCTTTGTGCCTGTCTCGGCACCACGGTTTTAGGCCTTGGGTCCTGTGGCTTGTGTCTATTCCACGCACAAAGCACAACAGAACACGAGCCGCGATTCACGAGCTAAACGTTTCTCGCTGGACTTCGCCGAGATAAAACCTGCCATCGTTTCGCATAAAATTAACGATGGCATCGAACTGCTGGTCAATAAAGCGGGATTCACTGCAAACAATGGCAACGCCGATGACCGCGCTTGTCTTGCTGTCCTGATGTTCAACCTCTGAAATGGAGATATTAAATCTGCTTTTCAGTCGGCCGGTAAGACCCTTGATGATGCTGCGTTTCTCCTTCAGCGAACCAATTCCCTGCAAATACAAACAAGCTCTCAGCACGCCGACAATCATTGTCGAAACTGGAAACTAAAAAACTTAATCCACCCCCGATATGTCGGGGTCCGGCGGATAAAAACTCAAAACTGTGGAATTACTCCCAGTCGGCCTCGTCGAACATAGTCAACTGGTAGCGCTCCATAGCAAATTTACCGACCGCAACATCAACAGGTATCTTATATTTGCCCGTCCAGCAGGCAGTGCAATAATGGTCCTGCGGCAGCACGGCGCAGGAAAGCAGTCCCTCCAGCGACATATACCCGACCGTATCCACCTCAAGGAACTTCCTGATGTCCTCCAGAGTACGGTTATTGGCAAGCAGCTCTTCTTTGGTCGGAAAGTCCACACCATAGAAACAGGGAAAACGCAACGGCGGACAGCTTACCCGCATATGGATTTCCTTTGCACCGGCCTGGCGTATCGCCCGAATCTTTCCTCTTGTAGTCGTGCCGCGAACAATCGAATCATCGACTACCACGACCCGCTTTCCGCTTACAACTTCCTTCACAACCGCCAATTTCAGCTTAACTTCCAGCTCCCTTACCTTCTGGTCAGGAGAGATAAACGTCCTGCCTATATAGTGACTCCTGACCATTCCCATATCAAACGGTATGCCGCTTTGCTCAGCGTATCCAATCGCCGCCGATGTCCCTGAGTCCGGCACGGGTATCACCACATCCGCATCTACGGGGTGTTCTATCGCCAGGCGTCTGCCGAGCTTCTTTCTGAACTCGTGGACATTTTCACCAAAAAAGAAGCTATTCTGCTTTGCAAAATAAATATGCTCGAAGGTGCAATGCGCAGGCGTTACGGCTCCGGGTGTAACAAAGAAACGGCTGTGCAGCCCATCTTTATCCAGCCGGACGATTTCCCCCGGCTCGACCTCACGGATAAATGTTGCGCCTATGGCATCAAAAGCGCACGTCTCGCTGGCAATCACATAACTACCCTTTTCGGTCTGGCCTATACACAAAGGCCTGATACCGTAAGGGTCCCTGGCCGCCTCGATATGGTCGGCAAACAAAAACAGCAAACAATATGCCCCCTGAAGGTGGTTGAGCACGTGTGCCAAGGGGTCGGGCTTGGCGATATGGGAAGGTTTGGCAAGCAGATGAGTAATTACCTCGGTATCGCTTGTGGATTTGAAGATGCTGCCGTATGCCTCGTATTCATCCCGCAGTAGTCCCGCATTTATCAGATTGCCGTTATGCGCCACCGCCACCTGGCCGTGAGAATACTCCGAGAGTAGCGGCTGGCTGTTAATCAGCTTGCTGGCACCACATGTCGAATACCGCACATGGCCAATCGCTATCGGGTTAGCAAGTTTCTCTAAAACGCTCCTACCACTGCGGAACACCCTTCGCACCGTTCCCATTCCGGCATAGCACTGGATTGTTTCGCCGTCGCTGGAGGCGATTCCAGCTGATTCCTGTCCGCGGTGCTGTAAGCTGTGCAGTCCAAAATAAGTTTTCTTAACGGCCTCCGGGTCGCCAAAAATTCCGAAAAGACCACAACTTTCCTTCTTTTCGATAGTCGTTTTAGACATAACTCTCCATATAAAATTGCAGGTTACAATTGCCTTGCCTCTCACCCCATCAAATTGGACAATCTAATAGATTTTACGAACCTTGTCAAACACTTGTTTGCCGCGGATACATAAATTCCGGGATTCGGCGGACTTTTCCTTCTCCGTTAACACAGGCGAGGATACTGCTGCCCTCGGCCAGAAGAATGCCATCACAACACCGCGTAAGTTTATATGTATGTTCAACCTTGCCGGCTGTTACCGATGAGCAGGTTGTCTCTAACTGGAGCTTTTGGTCATACTCGGCTGGGCGGCGATATTTTATATGCAGCTCGGCTACGACAAAAAATACCCCTGTCTCTTCGAGGTCTTTATATGCAATTCCGTTGGCCCGCAGCAGTTCCGTCCGACCCATCTCGAACCAGATCGGATAAACACTGTGGTGCACCACTCCGCCTTTGTCGGTCTCAGCATAACGCGGCACAATCGTTATCGTATGACTGCAAATATCTATCTTTTGCGGAAAATCCATTTTCACCTTCTTCTAAAATATCAAAAAAATTGCTTCTTGCAAGCCCCCCGGCAAAAATCTGTCCCCCAGAATCGCAATAAGGAGAGAATTAAGAACTTATCCCGGCTTCGCCGGGGACTTTTTAATCTTGCCTCATAAGACATCT
>CAZKOQ010000162.1:0-7366 GCA_964554425.1 uncultured Pirellulales bacterium
TGGATTTTGATATTCTTTATTGTAGTGAAGACAAACAGCAAGAAGAAAAATAATAACAAAGACACCGGCGCTTCCGAAGTAACCCTGCTTACCCACGGGCCGGGGTTGAGTTTTTGCGGCATAATTACTCCTATGTTGGCGCCCGTAAGCAAATTTGAATATTGCCAGGTCAGCTTCCACCCTTTGTTAGTGCGTTCTTTTTGGGCTGGAGAGATACTCTGAGCAGGGAAGTCAATCTCTTCAAAGTCGGTGGTTACCACAAGCGAGAAATTCCTTATCGCTTTGACATCGACGCCCATATTGTATGACCATTCGTTAAGACCTTGAGATTCGTAAGAGATTTCAACATTCTCGTTCTGCCCTGCGGCTAATCGAACCGGGGTTGTGATAACGCCGGACTGCGGTTCTATATCTTTAATTTCCTGACCGCCGATAGCTAAATTGAAGTTGTCATAGACAGCGTTTTTGGCGGGAAGCATAAAATTCAAAAAGACCTCTCTTATCCCTTCGGAGCTGTTTGCAATTCTGTATTTGCCTGCAAACTTTACGCGATAGGTTGAGTACCACAATAGGCCTTTCTTACGGTGCTCGAGTTTGAGGTCAACCTGAATGTTACTGGCATCCAGTGGGATGCATTCAGCGGTCTTCGGGCTTACGTTTTTTGCTTCGGGCTTTGATAACATATAACACAGCCAGGGGGCTTGCTGGCTCTGTGCAGTACCCCAAAGCTGCCCTACCGTATCTGTTAACTTTATATCCTGAGCTTTGGTCCGCAACATCGTGGAGCCGGCAAGAATAATCCAGCCCAGAGATGTGCAGGCGTAAATGAAGGTGATTGCAAGAATTCGTTTACACATAGTCGTAGCTCCCTACTTGGATATTCGGTAATTTCACATCTTACCTTTCTGAATGAATGCTGTGATGCATCATATCCGAATATTACGAAGGCGTCAAGCCCGCATCTGAAAATCGTTTACCCCGCACCAATTGAACTGCCGAGGTCGTTTCTTCTCGAAGATTGAGGGCCGACTGCTATCGACCGAGCAATTGGTGCGGGGTTATTTCTTTGCCCGCTTGAGTGCTTCTTCGAGGGCTACGTAGCCCTGTTGCCCTTCGTTTAAGTGTGTGATGTTCTTTTTCTTGGCAACCTCTATAAACTTATTGTAAGTATCCTGAATCGAGCTGGGCATCGGCCATTCGGCGCCACTGGCTTCGGCGTTTTGACGCATTTCGTCCCATCTCATTATAAAGGTGTATATAACAGGCAACTGTGCCACCTGAACGCGAAAGAGAAGATTTGGGTCATTCTGAGCGTCTGCCTCAGCGGCCTTGAGATGTGTCCAGCCCTTGCTTAGCGTTTCAAAAGAAAGAAATTTTGCCTTGTGCTCCGAGAAGCACCCAAGCCAATCGCCGCTGGCCTCAACAGCATCGTGGGTAACTTTAAGGTATTCCCTGATATGAGGAGCGGCCGGGCCGTAATAGCCATCTATAAATTCGTCGATTAGCTTTTGACCGTCGCGGTTCGGGTTCCAGAGCAACTTTGCCAGCACCCAGGCGCGGAGTTCCGCCATTTCTGCACCATAAGATTGATATGCGCCTTGCTCAAAGATGCCTTTGACGTTGTGGTCTGCAAAGAATTTGACGTTCGGTCCTAAGACGCGAAGGTTCGGGTGAGGCATTACGTAATGTCTGAAGTTGGTTGTATAGTCCCAGATATAAAGCCGGTTGCAAATTTTTGACCAGCCGACAATATCATCGCGGAATGTTTTGTTTCGCTCGTCCGCTAACGGCTTGCTGAATGAACATTCAATACTACAAAGCTGGACAATCACATTTTGTCGCGGTTTTGTCAGTTTGGGCGGCTTGCGTGTGTATTGGTAGGCCAGCGTGCTGATTGCAACCTGCGGAAATTCCTGTTCGACCTCGGCAGCCACAGCATTGATAAATCGCAGGACCAGGCCGGCAGGGCTGTCTTCTTCTTTTTCAATAGGTGCACAGTTGGCGCACTGGCAGTTGCCGTGCCAATCATTCTGCGACACCGAGGCAATTGTCGCAGCGGGGTTGTTGCGCAGCCGGTCTTTGAGATTCTTAACCAGCTCCTTACGCATTTCTTCGTTTGTCAGGCACAACTGGGCGTGCTCATAAGTGCGTTTGCCGTTGATTTCGCTGAACCATTCCGGGTGGTCTTTGAAATATTTTTCAGGCGGAATAAGCGGATAAAAGGTGTGCACAAATCCTTCGTAGATGTGCTTGCCGCCGCGCTGCTCATCAAGCCGCTCAGAGTTCCCGTTACTTTTGTTGCGGACAGCCCAGTCGCCGTCAAAAGCGTCGAACCAGAACGACTCACGGTATTCCAGCAGCGGCACGTAACGGATATCAAGATTCTCCACCTTAATAGTCGGCTTCTTGGGTATGGTGCTCACGGTTGAGGACCACCAGCGACAGCCCAGTTCGTCTTCGAGGAAGGTATAAACAGCGTAAAGTGTGCCGCGAGGATGACCACCGGCCAAAACAAGGTCATTGCCTACCGTTCGGATAACTACCCCATCGGTCCCAAGTCCGTCAGAAGAAAAATCGGGACAGGCCAGCTTAGCGGCCTGCGGCCCGACAAGAATTCGTTTTTGGCCCTCGGTAGGGGTGCTGGCAATTTCGAATTTCGCTCCAGTTATCTGTTGGAGAAACCCGGCTAATTCGGCAGCGGCGTGCTGCTCGCTTTGCGGTGCATCGGAGGCGATGACTATAACCGCTTTGGCCAGTCCGTTTTCTGCAATTTCCACTTGTGCTGCCGGTTTTTGTCTGCCGGCTTGTCCAGAATCTCCAAATGCTTTTTGGCATCCAGCCAGAAGGAATACTCCTGCAATCGCCAATAAAATTTTGCCTTTTCGCGCCATAATACATTTTCTCCTTAATTTGTCGTTTGTATTTTGTAGTGCAGCCAAACCGGCGGCTTTCGGCCCTTTGAGTATATCCTTAAAATTTGTCTATACGAATCATTGAACCAATAGTATACTTATCCGGCCAAATAAGATGGAGTATTTATTGTAAATTTTTTTTGAGTCCGCCGAAGGCGTATCAGATTTGAAGCTGCAAATAGCGAATTTCGAGCAAGGCCTTTTAGCTGCCGTCTTTATACTTTGTGCCCTCGCGACGGTTTCCGCGTTGGCTGCACTGAAGCCCGACCTTGAGAGGGCGAGGAAGGTCTTCCTGTGGGCGCGTCGTTTCTTTATTTTTGCCGTTGCCCTTTCCATCCTTGCTCTAATGCTTTTCACCGTTGCCTTTGTGATGGATGATTTTTCCATAGCAGCGGTAGCACAATATAGCTCCACGAAACTCCCCTTTTTTTACAAATTAAGCGCCGTCTGGGCCGGTTCTGCAGGGTCGTTGCTGTTGTGGACTGTGGGTGTGTTTCTGTTTTTTTTATTCTGGATGGTGGGCTGTAAGACGCAAGACCCTGCTTTCAATGCCGCTGCCTTATCTGTTGGGGCAGGCGTTTGCCTCGGCTTTTCAGCGCTTTTGACGTTTGTGGCAAGACCGTTCGCCGCAGCAGAATTTCTGGTGGAGGACGGAATGGGGCTTAATCCATTATTGCAAAACTTCTGGATGGTCATTCACCCACCTTTGTTGTTCATCGGTTATTCTGCCTTTTTGGTTCCTTTTGTAATTGCTGTCTCTTGTGCTTTCGCCCGTAGGTTCGATGATACTGCTATTTATAAGCAGTTAAGATGGTGGCTGTTGTTCGGAATTTGTTTTTTAAGCCTGGGCATTGCCACAGGTACAAGATGGTCTTATGTTGAATTGGGCTGGGGCGGATATTGGGCGTGGGACCCTGTCGAGAATGCGTCCCTTTTGCCCTGGCTTATGGCAATAGCCGGGTTGCATAGCATAGCCGGTATGCGGGCGGCAGATAAGTTCAGGCGCTGGACACTTGTTTTAGCTCCGGTTCCATTTGTTTTATGCCTGGTTGCGACTTTTATCACCAGAAGCGGCTTTCTATCCTCGGTGCATTCCTTCGGCGACAGCCCTATGGCGCTTGCACTCTTATTTTTCATCAGTTTTTGCGTTTTACTCTGGCTGGCATCCGGTATTTGCGCTGCCTGGAGTATTTCGGTTGTGCCTTCGCGAAAAGGTGCATTTCATCTGGATAAAGCCGAGATAATGTCCTGGGCCGTTGCTACTCTTGTCCTTGTGGCTGTCATCATCGGCGCAGCAACGTTCTGGCCTGTGATTTGGAAAGTTATAAGAAAATCTGAATCGGCCTTTACGCCGACCTCGGTATTCTATAACGATGTAATCTCAATAGCCGGGATTTTGTGGGCCTTTCTGGTCGGCCTTGCTTCGCTTTCGGATTTGTCGAGAGGGCGTCAACGCTTTATATTTGCGATGAAGGTATTGTTGTGCTGTGCAATAGCTCTCGTTTGCTTTGGAATACTCTTTAGATTAGCCGGAGAAAAGCCGCTAATGAGCTTGGCTTGTGCGATATGCGCCTTCAGCGCAGCGGGTGTATTCTTTAAGCTTCTTCACAGGTTACAAATCCGGGCCAGAGTAGTCAGCGAAATTGCTCATCTGGGACTGCTGCTTTTGGTTGTAACCGCAGGATTTTCGTGGCGAGAGCAGAGCATACAGACATCTTTGGCCAAAGGCGGCAAGATTACGCTTAGCGGCTATGAATTCATTTATGATTCATTTGAGCACAAATTATCCGGCGATATAACTCGAGTTGGACCACAAATCGTTGTCAGAAAAGAAAATTTCCAGAGGAAATTATGGCCTCACAGCAATCTATATTCGAGCATACAGCGAGAGTCAAGCAGCACCTCCGAGGTAGCTGTATATACCCGTCTGCTTGAGGATATTTATGTCTCTTTCGATGGTATCGGCCAGTCCGGCGGCGTTATAATCACGGCTAAGATTAAGCCGTTTATGCTCTGGTTATGGCTCGCGGCTATCCTAATCATAGCAGGCGTGGCGGGGGCGATGCTCAAGGCCAGGAAAAAGCAATCGGCTAAAGCGGAGGAGCTAAAAAGCCCTCCAAAGGAGACAGGGTCTTAGTTTAAGGTTCATAGCTTATCAAACAGCTATGAGCTCCCAACAACGAACATCAGTTGATATTGATGGTCGGCTCGCTTAAAATAGTAAAGACATAAGATGTCAGGATGTGTCGATACGCTTAGGTCTTAAGAATGAAGCTTGTTCTCAACAGTATTACGTATCATAATTGCCCCGTTGAGGTGCGTGAGAAGGTTACTTTCACCACACTGCAGAGCCGTTCGCTTCTCAGGCAAATGCACTCTCAAGATGCAATCGGTGAGGCGGCGATTCTCCAGACCTGCAATCGTCTTGAATTTTACATCTATGCCCGCAAGAGTTTCGACTGTAATGCCTTTTTGACTGAGCTTGTCGAGCGAGTATGCGCGGGTGCGGGCGATACCTTCAGGAAATACAGCCGCCGGTCCTCTGGTCTCGATGTCGCCCGGCATCTTTTTGAAGTGGCTGCTGGTCTCGATTCACAAATGATAGGCGAAAACCAGATTCTGTCACAGGTCAAGTCCGCTTATACGGAATCGCTTGATTGCCGTATGAGCAAAATGGTGTTTCACCGGCTATTCCACAATGCCTTTCGGGTGGGAAAAACTGTGCGGAGCAAAACCAATATCAATTGCGGCGCGGTTTCTATCGCTCTGGCTGCCGTCGAGCTGGCAAAAAAGAAGCTCAAAACCACCACGAGCACCGCAATGGTAATAGGCGCCGGCGAAAATGCCGAGCTTGTTTCACGATATCTGCTCAAGGCGGGATTAGACCGTTTGATTATAGCGAATCGTAATATCCGGAGGGCAAATGCCGTTGTCTCCCGACTCAAGAAAGGCAATGCAGCACGTCTGGAAGATATAACTGCAAAATTGGGCGATGTAGATTTACTGATTAGTTCAACTGCTGCGCCAAAACTGATATTGAAGTTCCAGACAGTTAAAAATATTCTGGCTCGCAGGAAAAAACCGCTTCTTATAATAGATATCGCCGTGCCGAGAGACATTGACCCCGACATCGGGCGATTTAAGTGTGTTTCGCTCTACAATATTGATGACTTAAATGAGCAGATAGAGTGCAACAAGGAAAAACGCAGCAGTGAAATTCCCAAGGCAAGGGCAATCGTTGCGGAGTTTACCGGCAACTTCGCAAAGTGGTATGACTCGCTGAATCTTGTGCCGGTAATTTCTAAGCTGACCGAAAAAGGTCTTAACCTGGCTCACAGCGAAGCCCGGCGTTATGCAAAAGATTTCGGCAAAGGTAATGACGACAAATTAAGGTCGTTTGCCGAATCGCTTGTTAAGAAAGTCCTGCACGGGCCGATTAGCTTCATCAAAAATGGCGGAGGCGGCCGGCTAAGCACAGAACAGCTTCAGGCAATTGACCTGATAAACAAGATGTTCCTTTTTAGCCACGGAGACACAAAGTCACAAAGAAATTATAAATTAAAAAAAAACTTGGTGTTTTAGTGCCTTTGTGGCAAATCGCAAGACGAAGGCGACTGATGAGGAAGGTTTTTACTGTTGCAACTCGTGGAGGGGAATTGGCCATTGCCCAAACCCAAATTGTAATCGGCTCGCTTAAAAAGATTTATCCGGATATACAGTTCAAAATCGTAAAAATAACGACCCGGGGCGACCGCGACAGACGAACAGCTTTATGGAATCTCAAAGACAGCGGTTTTTTCACATCGCAGCTTGAAAATGCCCTGCTGGCCGGCAAGGCCGACCTTGCGGTTCATAGTTTCAAGGATTTGCCCACCCGGCAGCAGGATGGGCTGACGATTGCAGCAGTATGTGATAGACAATTTGTTGAAGATTGCCTGGTAACGACCGATGTGGTTGGTTCAATCAAGCAGCTTCCGCACTCGGCAAAGATAGGCACCTCAAGTCTAAGACGGGTGGCGCAGATAAGACGGTTAAGAGCAGACCTCAAGCCAACATCTGTTCGCGGCAACGTTCAAACACGGCTGAAATTGCTGGATACGGGAAAAGTCGATGCGATTATTCTGGCACGGGCAGGGATAGAACGGCTGGGTCTGGGGCAGAGAATCTCTTTTTGCTTTGACCCTGCGCAATTTATACCGGCTCCGGCACAAGGTGCTTTGGCGGTTCAGACAAGAACCGACGATGTCGCCGCAAATAAACTTGTTGCTGCGATAGATGACAATAATGCCAGGATGACAAGTTTCACAGAAAGACAGGTGCTGGCAACAATGCAGTGCGGATGTCACGCTCCCGTAGGGGCCTTTGCAAAAATTGCTGGTGAAAATATAGAAATCCACGCGTTCATATCGGATGTGGAAGGAAGGAATTTTATCAAGCGGCAGATAACCGGCCCC
>CAZKOQ010000163.1:0-7325 GCA_964554425.1 uncultured Pirellulales bacterium
TCAATTTTGCGCTGAAATCAGCGATTTTGGCTCTCAACTGCGGAAGTTGGGTTAAGGTAAAACACATCACATGTAGTCCACCGGTGGGACATATGTCAGGATTATATAACCCGCGATGAATTGTCCTTAAGGGGATACGATGTACCCTGTTATCCCTTTTTTTCACATTTGTTTTGATTATTCTTGATATGCTCATGGCTTCCATCCGGGCCGCAACCCTTAAATTTCACGGGTAGCACGGCCATCTTGGCCGTGTCTTTGTGGCTAACTTTTTCTTAATACTTCTTCGAGGCACAGTGAGTGCCGGCTATATGTCGCTGTCTTTCAGATGCAGGCCCCGTTAGAAATTCTACGGCGGGCAATACGATACAAAAAAGTGAGATTTCTAACGGGGGCAGGCATCAATGCGGAATGATTATCTACCCCGTTAGAAAAGAAGGCCGTTTTTCTAACGGGGTCTACAAACCTATGTCCGAAAAACCCAGGGCGGTACAACGCCTTCCCGCTCATAGCTGACACATTCCCAAAAAAAACAATTATTGATGTTGAAAAATATGGTAGAATAAGTAAAAATGAACAAAAGTTCGACCGAAGGTGTAAACTTAATACAAGATAATCAACCGATTACCGTAAGACAACGCCGGCCACGTATGGATTGCAAAGTTCGGATAGAAATAACCAAAGAGGACAACCTCGGGATAGTCTCTTTTAAGGACTCCTGCATAAGCGACGTGGAAGGGATAGCCGCCGCATCCAGGCAGATAAAGAACTTCATAGAAGAAAATCGTCCGGCCAAAATCATATTTGATTTCACAGGCGTCAAATTTTTCTCCTCCCAGGTTCTGGGACTGCTTCTGGATATCCGTGCTGCCTTACAGCCATATAATGGGCAGGTCGTCGTCAGCGCTATAAATCCGCAACTGCACAGGGTCTTCAAAATCACCAACCTTGACAAGATTTTCAGGTTCTATCCCAATAGGGATAGCGCCGTCAAAACCGTAAACGCAGGTTAAACTTTTTATTTGAGGGGTGGACATTATGTATGTTATGACACAATTCTCAATCTTTATGGTCAACAAACCGGGGGTGCTGGCTCAGCTTCTTGGTGAATTTGCGCGAGCCAAAATCAACATCATCGCATTGACGGTGATGGACTCCGTAGAGCACGGCGTCCTGCGCATTGTGCTGGTCGAGCCGGAGAAGGCAAGAGAAGTGCTCTCAAAGCTCAATGTTCCCTACAACGAAACAGAGGTCTTGTGTGTGAACCTGACCAATAAGCCCGGCGCACTTGCAACAGTAGCAGAGAAACTGGCTAAAGACCACATCAATATCTGCTATGCCTACTGCACTGCCGGCGCAAAAGGAGGGAGAACAACCGGCGTCCTGAAAGTCGCCGACGTGAAAAAAGCAATGCACATCCTGCAGCAGAATCATAAAAAAGACGACAGGTCTCAACCTATCTCCAGGCGTCCTCCGCCGCAGAGAATGTAACTATTCTAAACAGAGAATGTTATAGCTTGATATAGACCTCTCGCTTAATTTTTCCGGTAGAGGTCTTTTGAAACTCCTCTATCCTTATCTCAAGATGCTGTGAGGAAATCTTTTCAAAATTGGAAAGCAGACGGTTTTTCTGCTGGCAGTGGTTGATATTTTGCCAGACAATATTTTTTAGCACGTCCGGCTGCTCCACCAGCTGCCCGTAAGAAAGTCGCGTATGGTTTTGTATAACATCCCACGCAGGATGGACAATTGCCTTGACGGTCTCCTGCGGTATGCCGTCCGAGTCATTCCATATAGTCGGGACAATCAATATCTCCCGCACAAATGGGGCCTGTGAAAGCGCCGACTCTACGAGCTCGGGATTTACATTTTTTCCGCCTGGCAGGACAATCATATATTTCTTTCGGCCCGTGATATATAGGTCGCCGTCTTTATCAAGATACCCCAGGTCCCCGGTGTGCAGCCAGCGCGTGCCGTCGCTGTCAACATCAATAACCGCTTCAGTGGTCCTGGGATTTTTGTAGTAGCCCTTCATAATGCAGTGCCCGCCGAGAACAATCTCTCCTCTTTGGCCGGCCACGAGAGTTTGATTTCGTTCATTGACAATCTTTACCGCCAGAGTATTGATGGGCTTACCTACCGAACCCAATTTCCGGCGACTATCGTTTAAACCGTAAACCGGTGAGTTCTCTGTCGTGCCGTAGCCCTCATAAAGTCTCAGACCTCGCCTCCAGAGCACATCTAACACCCATCTGGGGACGGGCGCTGCACCCGAAAGAAAGAACCTGACCGAACGCCAGCCCTGACTTTTGATTATGCCCCTGCCCACCAATTTCGGTAGAAAGCGGTCCAGCAAACTGAGAAGCAAGCTCTTTTGCTTCCGCTTGGCGATATTGTCCTCAATAGCTTTTGCAATAACCGTATAAAGAGCGGGTATCGCAACAAAAATGGTTATCTTCTTGTCCCTGATAAGCTCCGGTATCTGCCGGTATTTATTCGTGTAAATATTTGTCGCCCCAACCCAGAAAGGCAAAAACTTGCCGACCGTCAGCCCAAAAGAATGATGCGGCGGCAGGATGTGCCCGAGCTTGTCCTTACCGGTAATCTTTATCTTCTTTACAGAACCCTGCATGTTGGCGATAAAATTAGCGTGGGTCAGCTCTACCTCGCGCGGGTCGCCGGTCGTGCCGGAAGTGCACAGAACCACCGCGGTGTCACCAACCCTGACTTTGCCGCTAATGCTGTTCAATAAATAACTGCTTCCAGCATCCTCTGACGCATCTTCATCATCGGCCGTCCTCTCTTCTAAAACGCCATAGAAAGGCGTGTCGGTCATCTCAATCAGCACCATTCCCCGGCTGGATGTGAACTCTCTTATCTCCCGCCGCGACTCGGCGTTCTGATAATCGTCGGCCAGAACGAGCACGCGGGTGTCGGTATGAACAAGATGGTTTATCACCCCCTCAACAGGCCTCTCCGGGTCAATCAATACCGGCACTGCACCGGCAAGTATTGCCCCCCACAGTGCAACGTCCCAATCAATGCGGTTTTTGCCTACGATGGCGACTTTGTCTTTCGGGTGGATGCCCTGGTTCCTAATTAGCCATAAAGCGAAGTTTTCTGCCCGCCTCTTTAGCTGGCCGAAAGTGAGTTTTTCCTGCCGCTCCGTCCTGACAATCTCAAGGCACTCCTTATCCGGCTTGATTCTATCGAGGGACTGGTTAAAAAGGTCGATTAAGTTCCGGAACCTGAGTTGCGTCTGCATCAATCCTTAAAGCTCCATCAGATAAAATCCGCCACAGGCGGATAAATTCTCCTTTTCGCGGCCTCCTGGCCCGCGAAATCCGCCAGAGGCAAACCCTGGCGGTATTTATATCGCCAAAAACTTTAACTTCTGCCACACAATATTGCAAGAGTTTTCTGTCACTGTGGATTGCATTTTTGCACAAAACTACGAGGTTTTATGTCGCTTGGCAGGAGATTTTGTAGGATTGTTTCTGCTGCTCTATTGTAAAGTTGACGGGGAGGAATTTCTTTATCACATCCATATTTGTCAAAAGATGGGCGGACAGTGTGTTGGTTGTGAAGCAGCCGGCTTTGGAGAGAGCCGTATAGATTAAAAGCTGGTCGGCCAAAAAATAGTCAACAGCAGCACCACTTGCCAGGAAATCTTTAGCCATTTTGACGACCTCGCCGACAACCTGTTGTGAGGGTTTGCCTTTCATTCCAAATGCAGTAAATATGGTTGTCCGGCCAGCGCCGCTAATATGAATGATCACGCAATTACCCGGCCCATCGGAATCTGTTACTTCTATATGTTCGACATTATTGATTTCGAGATTGCTCTGGAGCAGTAGTTTTTCCTGGTGCTGGGCGATATGACTCGGCAGTTTGGCGATGTATATCTTGGCGTGAATCTCAAATCGCTCAACGTGCTGGCTGAGGTCGATTATTTTATCTGGCTGTTTTTGCCAGGGCTCGATTACAAAAGTTATTTTTCCGCCGCCGGCGGGATAAAAACCATGTTTATGCAATCTGCAATTTCCACTGAAGCCAGCCGTTGCTATGGCCGGCAAAAAGGTCTGGCAAAGAAAATCATAGGGCGGAGCCATCGGGTTATGAGTGCCGCCGGTAACGGTAACTGTTGAAGGCCTTTCAGCTAAAAATAATGCAGGCAGGATAGTTTGAATCACCAAAGTTGATGAGCCGGCTGAGCCAATCTCAAAATGATAATCGCCTCCGCGGATAGGTCCGGGCAGAAAATCGAGAGTATTCGAACCGATGGCAGCTCCCTCACACCGGCCGCCGCTGATTTGGCACGCGGCATCAACGCAGCTTAAATGCTGTTTGGCAAGACCCGGATTTCGGCGTGCGGCGCGGATGTTTTCGATATGCAAATTTCTGCCAGTGATGCACGCTAAGGCCAAGCTCGTCCGCAGTATCTGCCCGCCTCCCTCGCCTGTGCTGCCATCAATAAAAATGGTTTCCATATTACTCATAGATTCTATTTTATTTCGACACGCAGATTTTTGTTTTGAAAATTGGCATTTTGAACCTTTGATATTGTTTCGGATTTCGTGCTTCGTGCTTCGGATTTTAACGCAAAAAAAGGCGATTTTTACTATTAACTTGCGCTGTGGTACATTATCTATCGGTAATATCTACGGTAACATCGCCGATAACAAGGCAGCAAATTTCCTGAATATAAATTTGTGGTGCTCTGATAACCGCGATGTTTTTGTCGATGTGCCAATCCTTTATTATGCCTATTGCAACATCAATTCCCTCCCGGTTCCGCAAGCCCACTATGCGAGAGAGTGGAACGGTTCGGCTTAAATCCCCGCTTGTCTGGATAGCAATGTCATCTGTGTTAATGTTATAGATAGTTGAGTTCTGAAAATACTTGTTAAATTGTTTCTGCCGATAGTTTCGCCTTTCCTCCGGCGATTTGGTTTTTATCTGTGGCGGGCAATTAACCAGCTCAAGATGTGAATCGAAATGGCGCAGCCCCGCAAGGATGTTACTTAGTTCGTTCTCTCGCTGCACTGCCAAAATCAACTTCGGGTTTAATACCCGCTGCACCGTCCACCATAAAGCGCTCGCCGTGGGGCCGCTGATAAAACCCGGCGTATCAATTATTATTAGCTCCGAAACTTTCAAGGCCTGTTCAACACACTGTGAAATAGCAGCAGTCAACTGAAGCAGATGACCGACAGGCGTTACATCGCCAACGAAGCTGATACCTGCGACAGGAAGCTGCGCGAAATCGCTTTGGCGGTCATCCGCAATCGCCCAGCCAACCGTTGTAGGCGGCCCGATGTGGGATTGGCCGATGTCTGTATCGACAATGCCGACCGGTCCATTGGAGGCCAATCGTTTCGCCAGAGCCGCTGCGAGAGTGGTCTTGCCGGTATCAGATGCACCAAGAATCAGGCACAGACCTGTCTGCATAATGGCTTTATCTATCAGTTCATCTACGACATTATCGGCCCAATCCTGCGGCATAGATGCTTTCTTTCTGATTACTTATGGCGATAACCTACAACAACCATATAGATTGGCTCAAGAATCTGGGGCAGCGACAAAACCCTTCCGACAGCGTCATCATCAAAAGCGCCAACTGCAACAGAGCCAAGACCGAGCGACTCGGCCTGCAGATGAACGTTCTGAGCAGCGTGCCCTGCCTCCATATAAACATAACGCACGCCCCGCTCGCCATAGCGTCTGGTCGTCCGCGAAAACTCCGCCGCAAAGATAAATGTCACCGGCGCTTCCTCAACAAATCCCTGTCCCCACGCCGCCGAGGCAAGCACCGCTCGGAGGTCTTGGTCTGTCAGCTTTTCGAGGGCGTGCTTAGCGGGTAAATACTGAAAAAGACCATCACCAGTTACGACAAAAAGCTCAAGAGGATAAGTTGCACCTGCTGACGGTGCGGTGCGATACTTTTTGCCTGGCTCTTGTCCCTGGGCCGCCCAGGCAAGCTGGCCGATTTGGTCAAACGTAAGCGGCTGTGGCGAAAAATCTCGGTGAGACCGACGAGTAGCTATCGCTTTCTCCAGCGGCATCTGGCCGTTTTGGTTCGGCTTAGGTAGATTTATTATCGCATCCATTTTAATTGACTATTTTCTATTTTCTATTGGTTAGTGTTTTTAGGTTTCTATTGTTTCTCAAAGTCAATATGTTTTGTAGAAAAAACCCACTGTCATTTCGACCGAAGCCCCCACTCCTGTCTTCCGACAGGAAGACGTGGGGGCGAAGTGGAGAAATCTACTCAAAAACAGACCTGTCCCGAGCCAGGCCTGCCCTGAGCGGAGTCGAAGGGTCGAGGGATTTCTCGACTCGCCTCCGGCTCGCTCGAAATGACATTTTGAAATCTTTTCAACAAAACATCTGATTTTCAAAGAACAGGGTCTGCAAAATTTCAGCTATTATTTTATCATAACTCTCACGTGTCAAATTGAATAGTTTTACACCGGGATAACTTTTTATTTCAGAGATAAGGCCGGTGCCTTTCTGTGCTACAGTAGCCAACACAGACCTGTCGGATGCAAATAATCGGCGGACAACGGCGGTAAACTTTTCAGATAAGCATTCCATTTTGCCAATCTCGTCGATAATAAAAAGCTCGGCATCGGTCTTATCAATATCCAAAACAGGCACAACCAGCTTCTCAAAGCCAGCAACGTCCACACGATATTTGCCGACCCTGAAAGGGCTTTTGACGTCGATGTGAGCGAGAATTCCCTCCGTCCCATCGAGCCGCCGCCAACGGAATCCCTTGCGGACATCTGCTTGGCGAATTTCCTGCGTGTAGAAACCGGCAACTTTTCTGTGCGCCAGATTACTTGCAATTTGAATTATCGCCGTTGTTTTTCCGCAGCCCGGCAGACCCGTCAGCAGAATTTTGGAAGGTTCTGATGCCATAGTTTTAAAGCTACAACCTAAAGTGAAAACCGATAGATGCAACTTTTTAGTTTACGACACGTTCTTCGGATTTTGCTTTTGCGTTTTTCGCCTTTCTGCAACCCGTTATCTTTCCTCAAGCCAATGGAAAACCATAAGAGCAAAGTCTGTAAGATTCACCTTACAGTCGCCGTTTATGTCGCCGGCGATGATTGTTTCACAAATCGGCTGGCCGAAATATGATTTACTTGCTTCTATCGTGCCGCCGTAGGCACCCATATTTATTATGCCGCCATTAGGAAATGGCTCTAAACCAATAGGACTCATTGGGTCTCCGGCGTCAATACACAAACTCGTCACTTCGTCTTTCGTCCATCGTCCTTCGTTTGCGTCCCATCTGCCGGCCTGTGATTTCAAATGAT
>CAZKOQ010000164.1:0-7301 GCA_964554425.1 uncultured Pirellulales bacterium
GCAAAGGCGGGAGTGCAGGGACTAAACACAAGAGCCGCAATCAGGAGGGAAAATGACAAGATTGCAGGACACATTTTGAATATGTTCGTTCGCATTGTTTTTGCTCCTCGCAAATACTTTATATGAGGTAATTATAGCAAATTGGGCGGTGAGAAGCAAGAAAATATGGGACTTTTATGGGAAATTTACTCTGCTTCGGCGGAGAGGACCTGCCGTGAAACCAGCCAATACGTCGTAGCGGACTTCGCCTTCGGCTCAGCGCCGGGCTAAATACTTAATTAACAAGGCGGGAGCGGACGGCCTGGTAGTATTCATTTTTTGCGATTTTTAGGCCGGCGAGGTTGAAGTATTTTGTTTGAATGGCCTGCGTTAGATAGCCGATGCGATTTTCGGGAGAGGGGTGGCTGGAGAGGAATTCAATGGGTCTTGATTGGTTCAGCGTCTGGAGCATCTGCATAGTCTCGACCATGCCGTAAGGGTTGTAGCCGGCTTTGACCATATAGTCGAGGCCGCCGAGGTCGGCTTCCCTTTCATCCTGCCTGCTGAATCTGAGGCCGACGATTTGTTGCGTGAGATTGGCTACCATTAAGACGCTTTGCGGGGTCTTTTCAGAAGTTACGGCAGACAACAACAGATTTATTCCAATCTGATTGCTCATTGCATTAGAGACATCGCGGGCGACGACGTGCGTTATTTCGTGGGCCAGGATAGCGGCCAGTTGTGCTTCGGTTTGAATATTCTGGAGCATACCTTTGGTGACGAAGATGTATCCGCCCGGCAGGGCGAAGGCGTTGATAGATTTGTCGTTGAGGGCGACAAAGGAGTATTCGAAGTTAGGCCTGTGGCTTACGCGGGCAACGTTTTGGCCGACGTAGTTGACGTAGTTTTGTATGACCGGGTCATTGATTTTGCCGCCCATTTCCTTTTCGACTTCGGGGGCATACTGGCGGCCTATCTGGATGTCCTGCTCTTCGGAGATGAGCATAAGCTCTTCTTCGCCGGTTATGGGGTTGACTGCACAGCCGGTAAGAAAGCAGAGGGAAAGTTCTATGATTAGTAGTGCAAGTTCTTTACGCATAGGTATCACCTGAAGAAACAAAGTACTTGAAAATGGCAGCTACATCTTTTATAACTAATATTCTGGGCGCAGCGAAGGATTGCTCTTTTTGAAGAGCCAGACCCTTCGCTTCGCTCAGGGTGACAATTGTAAGATAGCTTCTAAGTTATTTTATACGATGGCGAAGGTATGGTTCAAGAGAAATTTTGTGAAGGATGCAGCCAGAGCGAGAGGTGCGGGGAGATTTACCGCAAATTGGGAAGAGTTGAGGGTCGCTCGTTCACGGTCAGGGTCATTGTTGCTTTTTTGCTGCCATTACTTATTTTTATTGGTTCTTTGGCGGCATTTGAGAAGATTTTTGCCGCAGTTATTGACACAACAGGACTGCGAACAGTCGTAAGTTTTTTAGCGGCTTTTTTGGTGACTTTTGGCTTTATGCTGGTTATAAGAGTAATAGGCAGGCAGCTTGGCAATACGAAGGAACGTTAAGATTTTCAAGGTAAGATTGTGAACGTCATAGGACGGTTGACTTTTCCTGGGGGGACACATCCGCCAGAGAGCAAAGAGCTTACCCGCGACCGCGAGATACAGGTAGGGCCTGCGGTCAAAGAGGTTGCGATAATGCTTAGCCAGCATACCGGAGCTGCCTGTCGGCCGTTGGTTAGGGAGGGGGAGTCGGTGCAGCCAGGGCAGAAGATAGGCGATAGCGATGCATTTGTTTCCGCTCCTGTTCATTCACCTATCACAGGCAAGGTGAAGGAAATCGGTTTGCGGTCGCACGCTGTTTTGGGACGGAGTCCGGCGATTGTTATAGAATCGTTGCCGGACAACCCTGTAAGGCGGCCATCCTTCAAGTTAAATAGCGGCTTTGATGAGAACCGGTATTCGCCGGAGCAGATATGTGATGCGGTCCGGCAGGCGGGCATTGTTGGTATGGGGGGGGCAGGATTTCCAACGAGGGTAAAGATTGAGCCAAATCCTGAGATGCCCAAGAAGATATTGATTATCAATGGGTGCGAGTGCGAACCGTATATCACCTGCGACTACAGGGTTATGCTTGAGTGGACAGAGCAGATTATAGCAGGTATTAAACTTGCCAGGAAGGCATCGGGCTGTTCGGAGGTTTTTGTCGGGATTGAGGATAATAAGCCGGAAGCATTAGAGATTGTGGATGCGACGCTGAAAGATTCTGCGGATGGCGAGAAGATGAAGGTGGTGGCAGTAGAGACGAAATATCCGCAGGGAGGCGAGAGGCAGCTTATAAAGGCGATTCTGAATAAGAATGTGCCTACGGGCGGGATACCTCCAATGATAGGGGTGCTGGTGCTGAATGTAGCTACGGTTGCGGCGATTGCCGAGGCGGTTGTTTGCAATTGGCCGCTGACTCACAGGGTTGTTACTGTAACAGGCGATGCGATTGGCAATCCCGGCAATTATTATGTTCCGATAGGGACATCGGTTGGGGATTTGATTGAATTTTGCGGCGGGGTGACGAAGAAATCAGCGAAGGTTATAATCGGCGGGCCGATGATGGGGATAGCGATTGCGGATTTGCAAACACCCATTATAAAGACCACCGGTGCTGTTACCGTATTGACGAAGGAACAGGTAGGTAAGAAGTTCGAGAGACGGCAGACGCCTTGTATTCACTGCGGGAGGTGTCTTGATGTTTGTCCTGAACGTTTAGTTCCAACGAGGATTGCGCACGCGGTAAAGAATAATCTTTTAGAGGTTGCGGAGAACTATTATATAAGTGCGTGCACTGAGTGCGGATGCTGCAGCTACGTTTGTCCGGCCAACATAGAGCTGACGGGTTATATCAGGACGGGCAAGATTTACCTTGCCAGAAAGAAGAAGCTGATGCCGGCATAAAATAGGATGTTGAGAAAAAGGAACTTGCAAATGGGAAGAGAGATATATAGCAAGGAAGAGCGTAGATGCTTAAAGATATAACGATTTCGTGTGCGCCGCATATAGGTAGGCCGGTTTCGACCAGAAGGATAATGGTCGATGTGATAATCGGGCTTGTGCCTGCTATGGCGGCAGCAGGATATTATTTCCGTATCCGTGCACCTATACTTATTGGCACCTGCATTATTGCATCGGCGGCAACCGAATGGCTTTGCAATATTCTTCGAAAAAAGCCGAGTTCAGTGAGCGATTTTAGTGCGGTCGTTACCGGTATTATTCTTGCATTGTCACTGCCGCCGGCGTTTCCGGTATGGGGGGCGGTAATCGGCAGCGTTTTTTCCATTGCGGTCGGCAAAATGGTATTTGGCGGGCTTGGCGCCAATATATTCAATCCGGCAATGGTCGGCAGGGCATTTCTGACGGCTTCCTTCGGGGTGCTAATGACAACGTGGATGGTGCCGGCGACGATAAAAGGAGTGAAGATATCCAAGATTGCGCCGGAGAATGTGGTTGATGCAAGGACACAGGCGACGCCGCTGGCGTGGAGCAAGCTGGCGATAAAACAGAAATATGGGGCCAACAGGTATAGTGAGGAACATTTTAAGGCGACAATCACCGGCGAGGTGGGCGGCTGCTTAGGGGAGACCTGTGCAATCGCGTTATTGATTGGGGGAGCGTATTTATTGGTGAGAGGGACAATAAGCTTTCATATACCGCTGGGAGTTTTGCTTGCGACGTTTGTCTTTGCGGGGATTGCGTATCTTGGCAATTCATACCGATACGTGCAGCCGGTTTTTCATATTACCAGCGGCGGGTTATTGTTGGGTGCGTTTTTTATTGCTACCGACCCAGTTACGGCTCCTTTGACGGTCAAGGGAAAGTGGATTTATGGCATCGGGATAGGGATGATGACGATGCTCATAAGGATTGTCGGGGAGTATCCGGAAGGCGTGATGTATGCTGTTTTGTTGATGAATTCTGTTACGCCTTTGATAGACAGGTTCTGCAAGCCGGCGCCGGCGGGAGGAAAACCAAAATTTTAGCCACAAAGGCAATTGTTAATAAGATTATCAGAGTATCAGGAAAACAGGATGCAGAGTATCAGGAAATCAGGGGAACAGGTAATTTTTGGCCTGAGGCAAAATTAAGGTTTTGGGATGTCGAAAATAAAATATTTTGTTGAGCAGAGCTGGCTGTTGATTGCTTCATCGTTTTGCTTTGGGCTGCTGATAGCGGTAACCAGTGCTGCGCTACTGCCGAAAATAGAAGAGAACAAGGCGACAAAGCTTAATAAATTGACTATGTCGTTGCTGCCGGAGGCAAAGGAATTTATTAAGGTGGAGGCGGAAATCGAAGTCGAGCTATCGGGCGGCAAAAAGGAACGGGCGAAGGTTTATAAGGCACTGTCGGAGGCCGGGGAATGTGTCGGCTGGAGCTTTAACGCCAGCGGGCAGGGATTTGCGGATAAAATCGAACTCGTTATTGCTGTTGACGGTCGCTTTGAAAAGATAGCCGGTTTCAATGTTTTAGCAAGCAGCGAGACGCCGGGCTTTGGGGACCAGATAAAGTCTTCGTATTATCGCGGGCAGTTTATAGGTGCGCCGGCCGAGAAGCTTGATCTTATAAAAAGCGGGGACGCCGGTAAGATTGATTCTGAAATTGTTTCGATAACCGGAGCTACGGTGAGCAGCGAGGCGGTAATCCAGATAATAAATACCTATTTGCTCCAGATTAAGGAGCAGGTGAAGGAAAAGGGATTAATTGCTGATGGCAAAGGAAAGTAACATTAAGGCCGGTATTTATAAACGAGCGCTTTTTGCGGGATTATGGCGGGAGAATCCGACGTTTCGTCTGCTTATAGGGATGTGTCCGCCGCTGGCGGTAACTACTGCGGTAAAGCCCGCATTGACGATGGGGCTTAGCGTGATATTTGTATTGGTGTGCAGCAACCTTGTTACGAGCTTGATGCGGAATCTGCTCAAGCCGCATCTTCGGATAATAATGTTCACGCTGAACATCGCCACTTTTGTAACGATATGTGACCTGTATCTGCGGGCGTATCTGCCGAATATGAGCGAGATTCTGGGCGCTTACGTGCCTTTGATAATAGTCAACTGCATAATAATATTTCGTGCAGAGGCGTGCGCAAGTAAGTGCGGGCCGGTTGTGAGCGTGCTCGATGCGATTGGGATGGGTTCGGGATTTACGATAGCGCTATGTATCTTATCGGGGATTCGCGAAATTCTTGCAACAGGACGATTTTTCGGTGTTCAGGTAATGCCAAGCGGTTTTGTCCCGTGGCTGGCGATGCAGATGCCGGTCGGGGCATTTGTAACATTGGGGCTACTATTAGGGCTGGCGAATGTGTTGACGAGGAAGAAGGGGGCTTGATATGGATAGATTCTATGTGATGCTAATGGCTTTTTTGTCGGTTGTGCTTGTTAACAACTTTGTGTTCACAAAGTTTTTGGGGACGTGCCCCTATCTTGGGGTTTCCGGCAGGATTGATAGCGCATTCGGGATGGGGCTGGCGGTTACGTTTGTTACTGCGATGAGCGGGACGCTGACCTGGCTTGTGGATTTTTATATTCTGACGCCCTTGGGTTTGGAGATGACTCGGTATATCTGCTACATCGTTGTCATAGCCGGCGCTGTGCAATTAGTTGAGATGTATGTGCGGAAATTTTTTCCATCGCTTTACGATGCCTTTGGTATATTTTTACCTTTGATTTCGACAAACTGCGTTATTTTAGGGATATGTCTTTTTATAAATATCTGGGGGATAAATAATCTGTTGGAAGTTGTGGTAGTCAGCACGGGGGCGGGGATTGGATTTACTGTGGCGATTTGCATTATGGCGGGGATTCGTGAGGAGATGATTTTGGCTGATGTGCCTGAAAGTTTCAAAGGCGCGCCGATTACTCTTATTACGGCGGGACTCTTGACGCTGGCGTTTATGGGCTTTGCAGGAATGATAAAGTAAGTATTAGCCACGAAGGCACGAAGACGCAAAAGCACAAAAGTGAAAAAGAGTGATGATAAGTGGAATTTGAAAAAACATCTGAGAGAGAGGAGGAAGTAGCAACAAAGATTGTGGATGCTGCTTACGCAGTCCATAAGGCATTAGGTCCCGGCCTTTTAGAGAAGGTATATGAAGTTTGTTTCTGTCATGAGCTGACGAAAAGAGGGCTTTCATATCAAAGGCAAATAGATATTCCTATTGAATATGATGGGCTTAAATTTGATGAGGGGTTACGTTTGGATGTGTTGGTGGAGGGGCTTATTATTTGTGAGATAAAGGCTGTAGATAAGGTGAATTCTGTATGGGAAGCTCAGTTATTGAGCTACTTAAAATTAACCGGCAAACGCATAGGTTTCCTGATTAATTTTAATGCTGCCTTGATAAGAAATGGTATAAAACGGGTTATCTTATAATTCTTGGAGTCTTTGTGCCTTAGTGGCAAGGGTATAAAAAATGATTTTGGCTGATATTTATCAATTGTGGCAGGGGGCTTGGCCGGCGGGAGTTACAATGCTTGGGCTGGGGCTGGGCTTTGCAATCGTGCTATTGATTGCGAGCGAAAAGCTAAGAGTGCAGGTTGACCCTAAGGTTGAGCAGGTTCACCAGGCGTTGCCGAACCTTGACTGCGGCGGGTGCGGATTTGCCGGCTGCGCTAAATATGCGCAGGCCTTGCTGGAAAATCCTGAGCTATTAGGCAAGTGCGCACCGGGAGGGTCGCAAACCGCAGGGGCAATAGCAAATATTTTGAATCTGCAAATTAGCGAGTTCGGCCCACCGAAGAGGCCGATTGTGCACTGCCGGGCTCATAATGGCGATAAAACTTTCTTTGCGAGATATGAGGGTATATCGAGCTGCACGGCTGCGAATGCGATGGCTAATGCGCAGGCCTGTAAATTCGGCTGTTTAGGATTCGGTGACTGCATAGTGGCCTGTAAGTTTGGTGCGCTTCACATTGTCGATGGGCTTGTGACGGTTGATTATGATAAGTGCACCGGCTGCACTGCCTGCTCGAAGGCGTGTCCGCGAAATCTAATTTTGATGGCGCCTTTCCGGTATGAGGATATGATGACGGTTGCGTGCAGCAATAAAGAGACCGGCAAGGCAACACGGTCGATGTGTAAGGTCGGCTGTATCGGCTGCGGCCTGTGCGCCAAGCAATCCGATATATTTACGGTTGAGGATAATTTAGCGCGAATAGATTACACCAGATACCAGCCGGGCGGGCAGACGAAGACCGCGATGGATAAATGCCCGACGAAGGTAATTATCTGTGTGGGCAAGACTGCACAGGCCGTCGCTCGTGGTTCGTGA
>CAZKOQ010000165.1:0-7264 GCA_964554425.1 uncultured Pirellulales bacterium
AAATATCTCGAAGCCGCGATGAAACGTGCACATTACGAAATCTTAGCCGATGACGGCACCTATTACGGGGAGATTCCGAAATGTCGAGGCGTGTATGCGAATGCCCCGACATTAGAGGAATGCCGAAGCGAACTGGAACAGGCGCTCGAAGATTGGGTGCTTTTTCGAATCTACAAAAACCTTGCACTACCCAAGATTGACGGGATAAAACTCACCATAAAGAAAGAGGTCGCGGCCTGATGCCTGCGTTTGTTCCAATTTCACGAAAGGATTTGATCCGCTGTCTGCGCAAGATGGATTTTGATGGGCCATATTCAGGCGGCAAACATCAGTTTATGATAAAAGGTGATGTAACGTTGACAATACCCAATCCACACAAAGGCGACATTGGCCGCGAACTGTTGGCACGTATTTTGCGCCAGGCGGGAATCTCCCGCAAGGAATGGACGCAACTTGACTGACCAGCGACACGTCGGATGAGTTGCTGATAATTCTCATTCCAGTGCGGCTGACAAGCAGTTTTGTTCGTGCAGCAACAATTTTCTCTTGAGTAACAGCCCGCCTGTGGCGGAGAATCCGCCAAGAGAGCCATCGCTGCGGATTACACGGTGGCAAGGGATAATCAAAGGCAGCGGATTTTTGGCAAGGGCATTGCCGACAGATCGAGCAGCTAATGGCCGGCCTAATTTTTGTGCTAATTCACCGTATGTCGCTGTTTGGCCGAATCTTATATGCCTGCAGGTGGTTAAAACAGATTTGTAGAACCGACCGAATCCATCAAGCATAACTGGTATATCAGGGCTGAAATTTACACAAGCTCCTTCAAAATAAGCGATTATCTGCTGCTGGATTTCCTTGAAAAATGTCTTGTCGAACTCGATTCTTCCGCCTTCGCTGAAGCTACGGCGGACAAGCGATACTCGGTCCAAGGGTGTCAAGCCCTTTAAGAGTTCAAATTTAACTTTTTCAGGGTTACTATGCGGCAGAAATGCTCGCAAGAGGCCAAATTCGGTGCCGGCGAGGCCAAAATAGCCCCACTTCGTCCTAAAAATCACATATTTTATCGGCTTTCGCATATTTTTGCCCAAATTGTTCGGCGAAATACTATCTAATAGGCCAAATTCATTGACGCAAGTGCAAATTTCTGTTAGATAATTGAGTTTTATAAAAACCCGATACATCGGGACTCTCTTTTAATTTTTGACCTTAATTTATGTCTCTTGAAGAGCTCAGGAAGCGAATAGATGACATAGACCAGCGCTTAGTGGATATGCTCAACGAGCGCGCACGCGTGGTCATAGAAATAGGCAAGCTAAAAAACATAGCCGACAAGCCCATCTACGCACCAGACCGCGAAAAAGAGATTTTTTCGAAGATTGTCAAGGCCAATAAAGGCCCGCTGCCCGACAGGTGCTTGGTAGCCATCTGGCGGGAGCTGATGAGCGGCTCTTTTGTGCTGGAAAAGCCCCTGCGAATCGGCTACCTCGGCCCCGAGGGCAGTTTCAGCCACACCGCCGCAATGCTCAAGTTCGGTCAAAGCGTGGAGTATGAGTCCTTAACGGATATCAATAGCATCTTTGACCAGGTCAGCAAAGGTCACTGCGACCTCGGCGTTGTGCCAATAGAGAACACCACAGGAGGCAGCGTTACCGAAACCTTCGACGCCTTCATCGACTCTGATGTGAAGGTGTGCGCAGAGGTCTTAATGGCAATCCATAACAATCTTCTGGCAAACTGCCCGCTCACAGAGGTCAAGGAAATCTATTCAAAGCCGGAAGTATTCGCACAATGCCGAAATTGGTTAAGCGCCACTTTTAAAGAAGTGCAAACCATAGCTGTCGCCTCCACCGCCACAGCGGCACAATTGGCTGCCAAAGAGCCGGATGCCGCCGCAATCGGCTCCAGTGTCGCCGCTGAGTTATACGGCTTGAAGATTGTCTGCGAAAATATCGAGGATACGCCGAACAACATAACCCGGTTTTTAGTAATAAGCCGCGAAGATGCCAAGCCCACCAGCGACGATAAGACCGCGATACTATTCAGCACCGCGCATAAGGTCGGGGCGCTGGCAGATGTGCTCGATGTCTTCAAGCGATACAATATCAATCTGACAAATATCGAATCCAGACCCAGCAGAAAAAAACAGTGGGAGTATTATTTCTTCGTGGACTTTTTAGGACACAGGTCGAATAAGCAAATCGAGCAGGGTCTGGATGAAGCGCGTAAGCATTGCTTATATCTTTCTATATTGGGCAGCTTCCCCAGAGCAGCAGAGCTGATTTAATTGCAGTTTGTCGCCGGTTACATAAGCAAAAGTTGCAAACACAGGAGATTGCTATGAGAAAGCCGTTTGTGGCTGGTAACTGGAAAATGAACACTGATAGCCACAGCAGCGTGGACCTCGCCAAGCGAATCGCCTCCGGGTCTTCGGAGGTAGCAGGCCACAAAGTTACTGTAGCGGTATGTCCGCCCTTCGTTTATTTGCAGGCAGTAACTAAAACTCTCAGCTCATCGAGCATCGCCGTCAGCGCTCAGGACATCTATTTTGAATCCAAAGGAGCATTCACCGGCGAGATAAGCGCAGCAATGCTAAAAGATATTGGCTGCACGTATGTCCTGTGCGGCCATTCCGAACGCCGCCACGTGATAGGCGAAACAGATGAGATGATAAATAAGAAGGTCACCGCCGCTATCAGCGGAGGTCTTTTGCCGATATTATGCGTCGGCGAGCTGCTCTCTGAGCGAGAGGCCTCGCAGACCGATGCCGTGGTAACACGACACATAAAAAAGGGACTTGCGGGCCTGAACGCCGAAAAGGTTTCTGCGGTTACCATCGCTTACGAACCGGTCTGGGCCATCGGGACAGGCCTGACGGCAACGCCCGGGCAGGCCCAGGAGGCACACAACTTGATACGAAAGCTGCTGACGCAAATGTATGACGGCAAACTGTCCCAGGAAATTCGCATCCTTTACGGCGGCTCGGTCAAGCCGGACAATGCAGCAGAGTTGATGGAGCAGGAAGACGTTGACGGCCTGCTGGTCGGCGGCGCAAGCTTAAAGCCGGAAGATTTCCTGGCAATTATCCAGGCATCAGTTTAAGGTGCATTGATATCACAATAGTCGAAAACCAAGAGCAATTTACAGGAGCAGAAATGGCAATTTTTTCCGTGTTAGCAGTAAGTTTTGTTATGAAAATCGTCGCCGCACTATTTCTCTTTTGTTGCGTTGCGTTGATTCTGATTGTCCTGGTCCAGAAAGGCAGAGGCGGCGGCTTAAGCTCGGCACTCGCCGGCGGCGTGGCAAGCGGAATTCTGGGCTCAAAAACCGGCGACTTCCTCACCTGGGTAACAATAGTGCTGGTCGGAGTGTTTCTCACTATGGCAGTGCTGATGGCCAAATTCTACAGGCCTGTTGTAAGCGACTTTGGCTCGCCTCAGCCCGTCCAGCAGCAACAACCGACCGGCCAGAAACAGCCGACAAGTACGGTGCCTACTACAACCAGTAACGAAGGCACAACTACTCCGGTCGATATGAATAGCAGCACCGACTCGAATTCACCCGGCAGCTAAAACAAGACCTGGCTTGGGGCAGATACAAAGAACCGGCCGGAGTGCCTCAATCAAGCTCTAAGGGACATTCTATGATAAACAGTATGACTGGATACGGGCAGGCCCAGGGAGAGATTAACGGCATAAGCTATGCCATCGAAATCAAAACAGTCAACAACCGCTACTTCAAGGCCGCCATAAAACTGCCGGAGCTGGTGGCGTTTCTTGAAGAGGACGTTGAGAAACTCCTGCGAAAGAACGTCTCTCGCGGGACGGTAAGCTACATCCTTCGGCTCAAGGATGTGTCTGCGTCGGCGCTGTTTGATATAGACCAGCCAGCCCTACAAGCTGTGCTGGAGAAACTAAGCCGCATCAGAGCTTCGGCAGATATAAACGGAACAATTGATGTCGGCAGCTTATTAAGTCTGCCCGGCATTATCCGTCCGGCGCTGCCGGACAAAGGAACGGCTCAAAGAATCGAGCAAGCCATTTTGAGCGCCACCCAGGAAGCGATAGACGAGCTTAAGCAGATGCGGGCTGCCGAAGGAGCTGCTCTTGAAGCGGACTTAATGAAGTGCTGTAAGGAGATAGAACAAAACCTTGAACGAATCCGACTCCGCAGCGATTCTGTATTGCCTGAATACGCAAAGATACTGAGGAAAAGGGTTAATGAGCTGCTGGCACAGGCCGACCTGAAATTAGATGAAGAGGTCCTTGCCAGGGAAGTGGCTGTTTTTGCAGACCGTTCGGATATTTCCGAGGAGATTGCCCGACTCTTTTCGCACTTGCGGCAGTTCACCCAGAGCTGCCAGACAGATGGACAGGCGGGGCGTCGGCTGGATTTTATAAGCCAGGAAATGCTCAGAGAGGCCAACACTATTGCCAGTAAGGCCTCAGACTCCGAGATTACCCGCTGTGTGGTCGAGGTAAAATGCCAGATAGACCGCATTAAAGAACAGGTCCAAAATGTCGAATAGGCAAAAACTGTAAAAACGTTGCACAGACTTTTTCTTGAAAATTTTGACTTTTCAGTTATAGTTTTCTAACTTTTAACCTTAAGTTTTTACTTGCCACAACAGTTGAAATGCAGAAGATGGAAACCAGTAAGGGCAGGATAGTGATAGTAAGCGGGCCATCCGGGGTCGGCAAAAGCACTATCTGTAAAGAGCTTGCAAAAAAGCTGAAGAACGCATATCTTAGCGTCTCTGTTACTACCCGGCCTAAAGGCCCCAGTGAAGTCAACGGCCGCGATTACTGGTTCGTGTCGGAGGAGGATTTTCGTGAACGGCTCAACAGGGGATTGTTTCTCGAACACGCCGAAGTGTTCGGAAACTTCTACGGCACCCCAAAGGACAAGGTTGACGAGGCGCTTGAGGCAGGAAAAACAGCCATTCTGGAAATCGACGTTCAGGGCGCCCAGCAGGTCAGGACCGTCTTTCCGGATGCGCTGATGATTTTTGTTCTGCCGCCGAGCACAAAGACCTTAGCTGCACGTATAGACCACAGGGGCAGAGAAACATCCAGAGCCGCTGAAGAGAGACTTGAAGAGGCAAGCACTGAAATCGCAGCCGGCTGGCAACATTACGAACATATGGTCATAAATGAGAATTTGCAGCAGGCAGTAAAAGAATGCCTGCAAATTATAAAAAAACAAGGACAAACCGGTAAAAAATAGAGAATCCAAAAGCAAGGTGTGAGAAGCAAAAATGATTGATGAGCTCAAAAGTGAAGAAATAGTTAAGAAAGTCGGCGGAAGATTCAAACTAACTGCATTGGTCCAAAAACGATTGCTCGAGCTGATGCAAGGTTCCCGGCCTCTGATTGAAAACACCGAAGGAAAAACAATGCTCCAGATTGTCGTGCAGGAGATTCTACAGGACAAAATCACCGCCGAGGGAATGCCTGTGGACGAAAAGTTTGAAACAGGCGGCTCGGAATCAACGCGGCAAACTGAATAAAAACATGAAAAGTCCGTATTAACAAATTAACTATTTAACCAATAACCACCAATGCCTCAAAAAAAGGCAAATCCAGAAAGCACGAAAGAATCCGATTTTCCTGCAATTCGGGAAATCAAGCCCAATATACTGCTGGGCGTCAGCGGAGGTGTCGCCGCCTACAAAGCGGTCGATTTGGCAAGCAAACTCACTGCCGCCGGCGCCAAAGTAAATACGATTATGACCGAAAACGCCTGCCAGTTTGTAGGCCCGAAGAGTTTTGAGGCCGTTACCTGCTCAGCGGTCTTTACTACTTTATGGAGTGCGCCGGAAGAATACAAAAGCAGCCATATTACCCTGCGCGACTGGGCTGACATTGTTGTTATAGCGCCGGCAACTGCCGACATCATAGGCAAAATCGCTAACGGTATTTGTGATGATTTGCTCAGCACAACGCTGTGTGCCTGCTGGAACAAGCCGACGCTTGTAGCTCCTGCAATGAATAACAATATGTGGACCAATCCAGCCGTTCAGCGCAATATCAACACGATAAAAAAAATGGGCTTCATACTCATAGGCCCCACCCGTGGCCGGCTGGCCTGCGGGACAGAAGATGTCGGCAGGATGGCAGAACCACAAGAAATTTTGGAAGCAATCGCAAAAATCGCCTCGAAGTTTAACCGCGGAGAACGCAAAGAGCGCAGAGAATAAATAAATATAATTCAAAATCTCTGCGTCCTCAGCAGACTCGGCGGTAGAGAAAAAGATGCGAGTTTTAATTACAGCAGGCGGCACGCGGGAATATATCGACCCTGTCCGGTTTATCTCCAACGCAAGCAGCGGCAAAATGGGCTACGCACTTGTCCGTGCAGCCCTCAAAGGCGGCCACAAGGTAGCAGTTATAACCACAGTGAATCGTGCATCGTGTATCGTGAATCGAGCCACGTGCCACGAGTCACGAGTCACGATTGTTAAGGTTGAAACTGCTGCACAGATGTTCAAGGCGGTAAAGAAGCATTTTCCGCGGTGCGATTGCCTGATTATGGCCGCCGCTGTTGCCGACTACACCGCTGCACACCCGGCTAAGACCAAAATCAAAAAGACAGGCAAAACCCTAACCATCAAACTAAAAGCCACGCCCGACATCATCAGGTGGGCAGGGAATCATAAAAAGAAAAATCAAACTGTCATCGGCTTTGCAGTGGAAGATAAACATGTGCGGAGGCGAGCCGAAAAGAAAATGAGGGAAAAGAACCTCGATATGATAATCGCCAACACCCCCGCCGCAATCGGAAAGGACAAAACCATCGCTCAGATAAAAACACTTAGCCAGAAATGGCTGAGACTTCCGAAAACAACCAAAACAAATATCGCCAAAAAAATTATCACGCTGGCAGAAAAGATTACAAAGGAGAGATAAGAAAATGAAGACAACTGAAAAAATCATTTCGCTGGTGACCTTGTTATTAATATTTACGGCAAGTGCGCTCGCCGAGCAGCCGATTTACCCCGTCAAGGCAAGTGACAATGGAAGATATTTCGTGGACCAGAAGGGTAATCCGGTCTTCTGGCTGGGCATTACTCAATGGCAAATCTTTCGGGAATATACTCTGGAGGAAGCCAGGACGAGTCTTGAAAATGCAAAAGAGAAGGGATTTGCATTTGTTCAGGCGATGCTTATGGGCGTCGGTGACGGCACAAAACCTAATGTCTACGGGGAAAAACCCTGGATAAATAATAATCCACTGACGCCAAACGAGGCGTATTTTAAGAATGTGG
>CAZKOQ010000166.1:0-7236 GCA_964554425.1 uncultured Pirellulales bacterium
CCGTTGACGGCCCGACCAGTCGGCGGATGTTCAAGCTCGCCGAAGAGGCAACGGCAAAGAACCTCAAAGTAGGAGTGGGATTGATGTCCCGTCACAGCCGGGCGCTTCAGCAACTGCACCAGCGCATCCAGGACGGCGAAATCGGCGACATTATTTTGCAGCGCGGCTACCGGATGCATGGACCGATCGGATTCTTCTCCTCGCTGCCCAAGCCAGCCGGTATCAGCGACCTGCTTTACCAGGTGCAGCGTTTCCACAGCTTTATCTGGGCCAGCGGCGGGTGCTACAGCGACTTTTACATCCACATCATCGATCATCAATGCTGGATGAAGAACGCCTGGCCGGTCAAGGCCCAGGCCCTGGGCGGTCGCCATTATCGGCAGAGTTCCGAAGGCATCACTTACGTGGACCAGAATCTCGATACGTATTCGGTGGAATATACGTTCGCCGACGGCAGCAAGTTCATCATGGATGGGCGCTGCATCATGGGTTGCAACGACATTTACTCCAGCTACGCGCATGGCAGCAAAGGCATGGCGATCGTCTCAAAGAGCGGTGACTGTGGGATGCCCTCCAGCACTTACAAGGGCCAGAATCCGACGCGCTCAAACTTGCTCTGGGAATCCAAAGTCAATCCGAGCGAGCAGGATCCATATCAAAACGAATGGAACGAGCTGATAGATGCCATCCGCAACAACAAGCCCTACAACGAAGCCAATCGCGGCGTCCAGGCCAGTCTCGTGACGAGCATGGGCCGCATGGCCGCGCATACCGGCCAGGAAATCACATACGACGGGATTCTCAACTGCGACCACGAGATGGCGCCCGGCCTGGACAAGCTGACGATGGATTCTCCTGCGCCCTTGCAGGCCGGGTCAGATGGTAAATATCTCGTTCCTCAGCCGGGCATCACTAAACAGCGGGAATACTGAGGCTTCGTCGCGCGTTGCCGGGTTGTCCTGGCGTCCAAGAGACAGACTCTGCGTTGCTGTGTAGCGCATAGGTGAGTTGAGATGGTATGCGCTCAGACAGAGAGCGCAGGTTCCACCCACGTTGAAGCGGTTGCGGCGCATCGGGGAATGGACGAGCAGTACTATGCGTTTCGGGAGTGGGATGGCTGGAGTGTAGAGCACGTCACTGACCTGAACGATTACAATCCAACGGTGACACCGACCACGCGGATGCAACTGTTCTTGAAATGGTTTGTCGAAAACCAGCACTAATCAGAGCGTCCGTTTTTCGCGAGTTGACCCATACAACTCCGCTACAACAAGAAGTCTGGTTGTCTGCCAATTCAACAAAAATTTACATTTTATACATTCTGTATTGTCCGTTAGTTGTAGAAAACATGAAATTTGTAAACGTTTTCAATGAACGGTGCTTACAACCCACCGATATGGAACGACCGTTGTCAAGCCATAATATTCGGTTGTCTTTGTTTTCCTACATTTCTCTAATGACACTTCAAGGTGCAGGCTGCTTCGACGATGAATCAGTCTGATATCCGTGGATTAGTCTACCATTGGCGGGCCAGAGCCGACATTGATATTCTCCGTCATGAGCTATGCTTTCTACAATCGCGAATTCAGCCCGCCGCAGGCGGACCTATCGCAAGTCGGGGTCGCATATTGCTCTTATCGTGCCTGCACCTGTCAGTGCCATCCTTATTTCCAGTTTTCAAGTATCAAAGAACAACTTCGGAGGAGGGGAATGAAAAGCAATTCAGGAAATCCAAAAAAGTCCAAGGAGTCACCGAAGGAACGCTTTATGAAATTGCATTGTCCCTGAGAAATTCTAAGCGGCTTGTAGGGAAATGTAGTTCAAAGCAGATTACCCAAAATATCATCGACAAGTTTATACTCCAAAGGGGCAGCGAAGTCAAACGCCCGACCCTCAACAAGGACATCAGGAATACTTCTTTTGAATTACCTCTCCTGAAAATCATCTTTTGCTTCTTCTTTTTCGGTAAGCTCTGTCAAAAGTTGTTTTAGGTTCGATACCGTCATTACCTGATTTTGTTTTGGGTCTTATTTGGTCATACCTTCACCTTCAATTTTTCGCAGTTGTCTTGGTAAACTGACAGTTCAGAGGTCAATAGGTTTAACTGGATATCGTAGTCGATGGGCAGTTGCATTAGCAGTCTTTCAGTCGGGAAACCCATAGCAAACCAAAAGCCCGAATGGCTCCAGGTGGTAACCAACACCGGTACCTGTTTCCTGCCCTCCGGAAAATCAACACAGACTGACTTTTCGTAGATGGCTGCCAAATGAAGATTGGCGCAATTAGTGACCCACTCCTGTTGCCGATGTTTTCGCCAGGCAACGCACATGAACATTTTGGTAAGACTGCTTCGTGGCCCAACTACTAAGGTAAACTCTGCAGCCACTGTGTCGTCAATATGGCGAAGTCTATGAATTTGACCGACCCATCGCAGTCCAAATCACCTTCGATGTATTCATCGGGCAATCCCGTCAACAGCCACTGCTCGGTGAAAAAGGCCACATCGTTCATCTCAACTTTGCCGCTGCTGTTAAAATCGGCCCAAGGTTCGACACACGGATTCGTAAAGAGCACAAAGGCCATATCAACGGAATTCATTACCTTAACCTGGTCGATGTACAGTTCCTGTCCTCCTATGGCAAACTGGTTAATCATTCCGCGTAGATGGATGCTTCCAGTGTCATTGCCGAAACCATTTACGACAGCGACTTCAACGCCGCCGATAGTAATTCCATTTATCTGTGAGAAGTTGGCAAAGTTGCGGAAGTCCCCGTTGATTTCGATGTTGCAGTTACCTCCGTATTCGCCGAACAGCAGGATCAGTTCCGGCAATACGCTAGGGAAAGCAAATTCAAGGTTAGCGTTATTGACGTTCAGCTCGTGGCCGGAGCCGCCGGCCCTTCCGATATTCACGACCCTTGTATGGCCAGCATCGGTCCATGCGCCGGTGGCCCACTGGAACCTCTTTACATATACGGCGATGCCGGAAGTTGTGAGAGTATCTCCAACATAATACCTGGCGTCAAACGGCAGATCCTCAAATTCCAGGGTGTGATATGGATGCCCGAGCGGATAACGCAACTCTTGCCACGGTCGCGGTAGCCTCGGACCAACAGCTATAACGGCGTCGTCGTTGTAGTGCTGGGGCCATCGCCTGGTCTTCCAGCCGAACTGGCCGTTTTCTGTCTCGGCCTCCACGTCAAGCCAGTAAATAACCGGATTCCGGCGTGACCCCTTCTGACGGAACGCATCAGCCGGAACGATCTCGATATGTATGCGCCATATTTGTCTGTCACCGGCCTGAATGAATTCCTTGGTGATAGGGTCCCACCAGTACTCACCTGGTTCGACTGTGGCGTGTGGTTGCTCTTCGAACTTGCCTGAGAAGAAGTCCTTTTCCCAGAGCGGCTTATCCGGCTTGGAGTATAGGTTCTCCGGATCCGTGCCCTCCGGGCCGATGGGATCGTCAGCATGGATACTCAAGTGAATCTTCTTGATCTGTCCCTTCTTGTCGTACTTCCAGGAGCCCCAAAGCACCACATCCGTCAGCAGGCCGCAGCTTGTGCACTCGAAATCATCGGCCAGAGTGCGAAGGATACCGTCACTGCTGTCGGCACGGATATCAATGCCGTTCTTCGTCTCGTCCGGCAACTGCTGTATCCACTTTACGGCCCGTTTGTGAAGAACATGAATCGTTACGGCAGCCTCGTTGGAGAGATTCTCTCCGTCATTAGCCTTGTAGGTGAAGCTGTCGTCGCCAATGAAGCCCGCATCCGGAGTATAAAGGAACGTACCGTTGGCCCTTGGCGTTAGTGTTCCGTGTGAGGGCTTTTCAATCAGCACGGCCGCGATAGAATATGGACCCGATTCCAGGTCATACGTGAGCGGTTTGGACTCCGGATCGAAATCGTTTGCCAGCACGTCGATTACGTTGTCTCTGCTGTTGGGCGCAACGATGAATTCATCATAATACGCCTCAGTAGGATCATTGATCGGGTGCACGGTGACGTGAACAACCGCCCAATCGGTGTCCTCGGTGCTGTCAGCCATGAAGTAGCTGAACGAATCGGTGCCCGAGAACTCCGGCGACGGCGTGTAATGAACCTCGCCGTCAATTATGCTAACTCTGCCATGCAATGGTTCGCCGACACTGACAACAGACAACTCACCTGCGACCTGGTCGTTGTCCAGCACCGGAACAGGAGCGTCTTTTGCGTCCTCATCGATGTCCAGCAGGTCGTCCTCGGCCGAAGGAAGACCACCGGCTTCAACAAATTGGATTGGAACGGCAATGCGATGATCCGAAATCGTTGCTCCGTCGAAAGCCCTGACAGTAAAGGCATCCAAAGGCTCGCCCGAAGCTTCAAGTCGTTCGCTTTCAGGCCCGGCCATCGCCTGCGGTCCCTGAAGCTGTAGGCTTTCGCCGAAGCCGAGCACGGTCTCGCCCGGAACCACCGGGTCGCCCCCCTTGCGGAGCAGTCCGGCATCGACCGATTCAATCCTGAAGGCGACTTTTCCGCCGTCGGGATCCCATATATCGGCCGCGGCAAGCAGCAAGTCAAAAGGAATGGTAACCTCCTCCCATGGCGGGACATACTTGATGGGACGAATCGTGATGATCAGAGGCGGAGAATTGTCCTCCTCCTCAGCAAAGATGGGAAAGTTCCTCGTCGTCGCCGCCCATGGATGCTCACGCGAATTGGCCACGCTTCCGCCGGGACCCTCACCGTCGTTGGCGTAAGCGTCGTGGCTGTAAGCATACTGGTAAACGTCATAAGTGTTTTCGCACACTTCCAGACCATCGTTAAAGGCCGCTGCAAATCCGTCGCCCCAGCTCGACTCATAGTGATTTGTCGCCGCACACCCGAATTCTGTAGAAGAAAGGGGCGGCAGATTATCCAGCATCCCGCCGGCGAAGCACTGGGTGAAGACGGACGTTTTGTATCGGGCCGGCACGTGGTCGATCCAATCGGCCATGTCTTCATCTGAGATGTCCTCATACCAGCCGCACAGATACTCCTCGCCGGTGGTGCCAGAAGCATTGTAGTTTCCACCACCGTGGTCGAACGACCAGAAGAACAGGTGGTCGTTTATGCCTGCCTGGTTCGCCAGCGTCTCTGTCAAAACCGTCTCCAGATTCGCCGCGGTAGCCGGCAGAACGTGCTTCGCATAAGACATGTCCGAGTTCTCGTATGCGGTGCCGCCCGTGTTCAAATCTTCGCCTGGATCGTTGCCGTCGGCGTACAGCACCCAAATATTGTTCGGTTCAAGCCCAAAATGGTTGACCAGTATCTCGTATAGGTTCTTGGTGTTGTTGTAGTAGCGCGGATAGTTCTTGTACGGTCTGATCCCTCCGGCAAAAAGCACCGCGTAGTTCTTGCTCTCACTGAAAATATCGACCACGAAGTCATACATCGGATGAACAGTTAGGTCGGAGCTGTAAACCCTGGTAAAGTAGCTGCTCCCTGCCTTGACTTGGTAAACTATCTGCTCATGGTCTGCAAGCGACTCTGAGCCGGTCAGCAGGTTGCCTTTCGAATCGTACAACTCCAGCTTCAGCTTGCCCAGCTTGCGGTTGAAACCGACATCGACGGTCAATATCCCGTCGTCCAGGGCTGACCAGCGGAACCAATCCTCCTCGCCCGGCTCGTTAATCCCAAGGCCCGTGCGCTTCTGACCTAAGTAGCCCAGGTTAATCGCCTGCTGGAGCCTGTTGTTTGGCTCGAAGTAATCCGGAGCTGGTCGGGACTGGATCGTCACTACATGGTCCTCGACTTCTCCGTCGTTTGCCGGACCGCTCGGACCCAGACCGCCCTTGCTGCTTATCCTAAATCTGGCAAACGTTTTCCCAGGCACAGCATTCACAGGGACCGTGATCGGTATGGAATAGATCCCGTCCGGCAGAAAATCGCCGAATACTTTCTCCAGAACCGGCTCCCACTTCTTATCTCCGTCGAAATCTATCCATGCTTCGACGACCCCTCCTCCGCCGCTGACCTGCACGGTGATATCTGCCCTCACACCCGCCGTCAGAACCGGAATCGTGACGCCGTCTTCGTCGTCGTTGCCGTCGAATGCATCATCCCCAAGAGCGTTACTGTCCGGCTGGCCATCCTTTTCAGAATCAGGACCATCATTCTTGTCTCCCAGCCAGGGCCCGCCAATGACATGGCTGGCGCCGTTATTACCTGACAGAGTAGGATAACCAGGAGCGGCCGCTCCATCCGGCGCATCGCCAAAATCGAGGGATTCTCCGGTTATCACAAAAGCCAAATCATAGGCCATTTCACCAATAGCAGTCCACCTGTGCTCGGGCGTCAACCAGAGAGCCTGCTTAAGGTGCTTGCTTTTCGAGGTCTTCCAGCCGACCTCACCCTTGCCCTCAAGACGATTGGCGGCAACGCACAGCCAGTATGTCTTGCCCTTTTCCTGATGGAAAGCATCTGAGATACTTGTGATGTTTACCTGGTAGTAATTTCTGTGATCACTCGGCAGCGGCCGACCTGCAGTGGGGCAGTACCACCCCTGGTCGCCTTCGCCGGCGGGCCTCCATACGAGTCTGCCGTCACCCTCTTTCCAAGCCCACAGTGATATGCCGGGCTGGCCTCGCAGATCCTCATATATAGCGAGCTGCCAGCGGATGGACTCAAATTCCTCCAGGTCGCCGCGCCATGAGACCCAAAAATGAATGTCTGTAATCGGACCGGTTTGGCTACACGTGAAATCGTCTGTGATCGCCTGATGAATTAGGCAAATGTCCCAGCCGGCAGGGTCAGGCAACTGTGGTTCGTGCATCTTATGCCCGTCTTCAAGAGACCAATCTGCCAGCACGGCACACGCCGAGCAGGTCAAAAAGGCAAATGCACATAGCAACGATTTTCGCACATTTGTTGCTGCCATTGTCAAGTCCTCCGTAGATACGTGTCTTATCTGGGATTTCCCATATTAATCCGCCAGAGGCGGATAAAACGTTTGGCTATACAACAAAGCCTTTTGATCCTACTACAATACCAAAATCTCCTTTCAGCCGCAATCGCCAAAATTTTAACGACCTCGCGACTGTAAAAAGCGAGCTAAATCCATACAACTGGTCTACGACCCGAATGCTAAATAGCGTGTAAAATCGCAAAATTTGTATATCTATAAGATTCGTAATATCAGAGACTTAAAAAATTCTCAGAGTGAATATTCGTCTAACCCGTTAATCGCTTGTAAATTTTTTTTTGCAGTTTCTAA
>CAZKOQ010000167.1:0-7211 GCA_964554425.1 uncultured Pirellulales bacterium
TGCCTGCTTGCCCCGCAATGTCTTTATGCGGGGCCTAACTCCCCCATATCGCGTTAACATTATACCAAACTTCCCCTGCTTGTTCAATAATAATCTAACTTTTTTATTAGAATTTTTCCACCCCTTGATACTTCAACATTACTTGTTCGATGTTGGATATTCTCCCTCCTGTCGAAGGACCAAAGCCTCTCAGGCCCCATACGCATTTGATCGCGCCGAGGCGCGTGGCTCGTGAAGCGTGAAGTGTATCTTGCCGGAGGAATTTTTTAGGCGCAGGTTGCCTAAGTTAACAGGATTTTTTGAAAAAAAAGGGTGTTTCTATAGCCGAAAATGACCGATGAATATATTACTTAAAATAATATGATAAAATAATATTATTATCGTAATATTGGAAAAAGTATATTATATTAATACATATAGGCAGAATTGGAAAGATCAAGAAAAAAAGACATCAAAGGAGCCGGCGCTTACGTTACCATTACAGGCCACAAGTGCCATCGATGCGGTTATGAGTGGAGACCTAAGAATATGGAAGTGGTCCCTGTAGCTTGTCCCAATCCAAAATGCCACTCTCCTTATTGGGCCAGGCCAAGGAGGTAAAAGCAAGGATGATGCCAAAAGGTAATATCAAAATGTCATTAAGACGTTCGCCGAATCTTATATGATTGCTGCTCGATGGGAAATGAAGCAAACGGGCTGAGGTGAAAAACATAGTCGGAAAGGGTATGCTTATGTCGTGGATAAAAGAACTTAAATCAAAATGCGTAGTATGTCCTTTTGTAGAAATTGTTAAATATCTTTGGATTAAATTCAAAGCTTTCTGGCTGCATAAGTATACCAAGTGTGTTTTATACGGCTTATTAGCTATTTTTGCGATAACCGCATTAAACCTTATAGTTGTACATATCTACATAGAGTTTGGGAAAACTCCTAATACCGCGTTCACATGGCTGCCTGATTTAGTTTTATGGTGTTTTGGAACGGATTCAGCAAGCCTTACAAGAGGTGGACACTACGCGGCAATTGTTACCGATATGATTGCTATATGCGCTTTTATATTTGCAGTCCTTCCTATCATTCAAGCAGTGATTTATACGGTTAGGCTCAAACGTGAGCTTCGAGAAGAATTCGGATTTGAGTTTGTTCCTGTTAAAAAGGCTGGAGTTGATGACTTAGAAGAGATGTTGAAGCGATATAAAGGAGCAGATGAACTAACAATTTTTAGTGGTGGATTTGATTGGATAGGACTCAATGAGGAATTGAAGGACCTTCTGCTTGATTTTGCAAAAGGAGGGAAATTAACACTGATAAGTTTTAGAAATCGGGATAAGGTCAAAGCTGCTTTTGAAAAAGAAAAAAGAGGAAGCCTTTTCGGAGAGTTAGATACAAGCTTGAGAGATAGGTTTAAATTTAGTAGTGGCTTGGATGGAGTTAAATGTTCTGTGATTAAAATCCTTGGAGAACATAGATTTTTATTCAGACAATCCTCTGACGCACACGAGTTCAATGCGGGATTTCTAGGCAGTTCAAAATATAGTAGGCAATTACTTGGTATTCTTTTTAAGTTTGTTGATACATTTGTTGACACAAAGGATTGGAGCAAACCAGCTTCAGTGCCAACTAAAAGCGTCCCATAGACGCGGGTCAATCAGAACAAGGTTGATTTGTATGAGTAATTGTGGTATAATAGTTTTGAGGTGGGTGTGATGGAAACTATGGCCCGTCAAATTGAGGCCGTAATTGGTGTTTGGTTCAAAGATGGCCGGACGTTTTATGTAAAACGGTCAGGCCGGATGGAAAACTACCCAAATGTGTGGAGCTTGCTATCAATTCAATTCACTCCAGAGGAATTACCAGATTTTACCGACTTAGACGCTGTCCAAAGAGTGATGGAAAAAATGTCTGAAGAGCGGCTTGGCGGGGTGCCGGTTAGATTGATTCATTATCTTAAATCGGCTCGGTGCTCTGATAATCCGATGCAAGTTCCGGTAACTCTTCATCTTTATCAGATTGAGTTGGAGTATGAGCCAGAACTAAATCCGAAGTACTATGTGGATTCAGCATGGTTTAAGCCGGAAGAATATATGAAGGTATCTGAGAACGCTCTCTGCGGGCTTTGCATGAGAATGTGGTCGGATTATTGTTACCAGAATGGCATCAGTAAAATTCGTTTCGCTGCTCCTGTGAGGTAAGACAATGAGTAGCAATGTCATTTGTGAAAAAGACAAATCAATCGTGAGAGCATCTGCTTGTTGGCAAAGGTGGCCTCGGGCAGCGGAGATGTATTCAAGGTTAATTTCGGACTTGGCCCGGGATTCACATTATTTGCGGTCTCATGGTCTAAAGCCCAATCTCCTTCGTATGGTTGGGGATTGTAGCAATGCGCGATTTTTGGATGTTGGTTGTGGTAATGGATGGCTATTAGATGAAGTAAGGCCACGTGAAGGATATGCCTGCGATATTGTCAAACAACCCGAAGTCGCACCTGAGTGGAAGTTTGAAATCCAAGACGCTCGCTGCTTGTCTTATCCGAATGAGTTTTTTGACGTGGTAGTTGCGAGTCTCCTGCTGATTTGGTTTGAGGAAGTGGATGTTGCCGTAAGGCAGATGTACCGAGTGACAAAGCTCGGCGGTAAAATGGTCATATCCTTGGTACATCCGTACTTTTATAGAATGGGTGAACCAGATAGCAAAGGAAACTTTGTGATATCGAGCGACCTATCAAAGCCTTTCAAGATGGAGGACCTTAAGATTGGTGGTGTGGCCGGACCGCTGACTTATTTCTATCGTCCTTTGCCGGATTACTTGAATACCTGTATTAGTGCAGGTTTTAAAATTCAGCAGGTGTTGGATTGGTTCGTCGATATGGAGGATTATGCGCGGAATACCGAAAACGGAATGAGTTCAAATATCCTTCGAACGGGTAAGGTGCCGATGTACTGTTTTATTGAGTGTGTTAAGGAGTGATTCATGTTTCGCATAGGGTTATCCGGCACTAACTGGACTGGAAAAACCGAAACCATACGCAGATTTATCAGGGAATACCCCGAACTTAATATCGAAGTTGTTTCCTTGTCTGCTCTTGTTGAGAAATGCCCGTTTCCTATGGAGGAGAACCAGACTCTCGAAGGTTCCCAGTGGATGATAGCACAAGTCGCGGCTTTATGCAAAAAGGATACGGAGGAAATTCAGTTTTTTGATAGGACGCCGATAGATATTCTTGCGTTTACGCTATATGTAGAAGACCGGACGGGAGAAGAGAATGAGAGCATCCTTGAGAGCATCCTTGAATTAGTTAGGTGCTTTAATATTATATTTTATCTGCCGATTTCAAATGAATGGCCAGCTGATGCGCCTCAAAAACATAACAAAATCGAATTTGCTCGACAAATAGATTCCTACATACGCAAGGCTATAGACCAGTTTGAGCTTAATGTAATATCACTACCTTGGGGTCTTGTTGAGCGACAGCGTCTGCTTTCTGAATATTTGTCCAACTTACCAATTGCCTGCAAGGGCGGATGATGAATCGCTCCCAGAAATGTGTCTTCGTATCTCACTGTTTGCTCGCGCAGGCTGTAGTTGCGCAAGGGCTGGCGAAGATTTCGCCCGCCGCGGTAAAACCGGTTGTGCAATTTTGCTTGGATAACGACATTAACATTTTCCAAATGCCTTGCCCCGAAGTTCTTTGTGTGGGAGGCGGACTCGGCCGAAGTTTACATGGCAAGAGATGGTATGAGAAGCATGGGCTTAGAGAGACGAGTTCGCATATTGCCAAAGAGCAGGTAAGGTACATAGGGCAGCTGATTCGCGCCGGTTTCGAAGTATTGGCAATCATTGGGGTGGAGTTCTCGCCCGCGTGTGCGCCTAACTATCTTAATGAGGGTAGAGTTATAATAAAAGGCAGAGGGATTTATGTTGAAGAGCTACGGCGAGAACTTAGGATACGAAAGCTACAGATTCCTTTCATTGGGGTGAATCAGCGCTGGACAAGAAAACTAGAAAAGCAACTTGATGAAATTTCCTCCGCAATTAAACTCTAGTGTGAATGAGTGTTAATCAGTGTCTCAATAAGTCTGTGTCAATCAGTGTTAATCCTTCGACTCGGCTTTGCCTCGCTCAGGACGGGTCTGTAGTTAATCTTTCTTTGTGTCTTTGTGCCTTTGTGGCAGATTTTTTTCCGAGGATTTCTTCGACCTGCTCAATTGTTTTGGGCGGCCATTGGCCTTCTGACTGCAATTGCTTGAGGTGGTCTAATTGCTTAATACTGATAATGGTCCTGCACTTTGGGAACCTGTTACATCCCAGGAACGGCCCTTTTCTACTTTGCCTGACAAGCATTTTTCCTTCTTTGCACTTATAGCATTTGATTTCAGTCGGCTGCGGCGCCGGTCTCGCCGGGAGGACGTTGCCCTGCTTATCCAGCCGCAAGGTTGTTTTGCAGTTCGGATAGTCGCTGCAACCCAGAAATGAGCCGAACCGCCCATTTCTGTAAACCATCGGCTTGCCGCAAACGGGACATTTCTGCTCGCTCTCTTTGGCCTCGACCATTTTGCCTTCTTTGTCACACGGGCTGGTGAACTTACACTCCGGATAACCGGAGCAGGCCAAAAACTTTCCATTTTTGCCGAACCTATAAACAAGCGGCTGGCCGCACTGCGGACACTTATACTCGCTGGGAGTTACTTCCGCCTTGGCGGATTTCATTTGCTCACTTGCCCTATCAAGGTCCTTCTTAAACGGCCCGTAAAAATCCTTGAGGACACTGAGCCAGTCTAAATGCTGCTCCTCAATCTTATCTAACTGCTCCTCCATATACCGCGTGAAAGCAATATCCATTATCTTCGGAAAATATTGATTGAGCTTATCCGTTACCACCTCGCCCAAGTCGGTGGCAAAGAACTTCTTTTCTCTCTGCTCAACGTAGTTCCGCTCTTGTATAGTGCTTATGATTGTAGCATAAGTGCTGGGTCTGCCGATGCCTTCCTTTTCAAGGGCTTTTACCAGCGTCGCCTCAGTATATCGAGCGGGCGGCTTGGTGAAGTGTTGCTCTGCCGTTATGTTCACGACTGCCAATTCTTGCCCGGCTTTCATTGGAGGTAACTGCTGCTCACCGGATGGAACTAACCAGACTTTTGTAAAACCATCAAAGACCAGCACCCTTCCTGTGGCCTTATACAAACAGCGACCCAGGGAAGTGTCCGCCGCGATGTTTAGATTTGTTACATCCCATTTGGCCGGGTTCATCTGGCAGCCCACAAATCGACGCCACACAAGGTCATAGAGCTTAAACTGCTCATCGGTAAGAAACATCTTTATATCCGCCGGCGTAAGGTCAACATCCGTTGGCCGAATCGCTTCGTGTGCCTGCTGAGCTGTCTTTTTTGCAGCAAAAAAGTTGGGCTTCTCCGGCAGATAATTCCGACCAATGTGAGAGCCAATATAATTACGCACCTCGTTAATGGCCTCGCCAGCGAGGTGCGTGCTGTCGGTCCTCATATAAGTAATAAGACCCAGAGAGCCCATCGAGCCGAGGTCAATACCCTCGTATAACTGCTGAGCCACTATCATAGTTCTCTTAGCGCCAAACCCAAGACGATTTGCCGCTGCCTGCTGCAATGTCGAGGTGATAAAAGGCGCCGGCGGTCGCGAAATGGACCCCTTAGTTTCCACATCGGCAACTGTGAACTGTGCCTGCTTTAATGCGTTCAGTATCGCCTCGGCTTGCTCTTTATTGGATGCCTCGAACTTCTTGTCGCCGACCTTATGCAGCTCCGCGATAAAGGCATCGTGCTCCGTCAGCCACCTGTTTCGCTCCGAGGCATCTACCGGCCTCTCGCCTTCGGTCTCTGCAAGGTTGAGCCATTCCTGGCGGTAGTCCTTTGCCAAATCGGTGGTGAACACCGCCGGGATAAGCCAGTACTCAACGGATTTGAACTGCCGAATCTCTCTTTCCCGCTCGACTATTATCTTGACAGCGACCGACTGGACCCGGCCAGCGGACAGTCCCCGCGTAACCTTCCTCCACAATAGAGGGCTTATTTTGTAGCCGACAATTCGGTCGAGGATGCGCCTGGCCTGCTGGGCCAGAACTTTATCCATATCAATCTTGCCCGGCTGGGCGAACGCATTCTCTATCGCCGACTTGGTTATCGCATTGAAAATAACGCGATAGACCCTCTCCTTCGGCACGCCGAGAATTTGCGCCAGGTGCCAGGCAATCGCCTCGCCCTCACGGTCCAAGTCGGTTGCGAGAAATAATCTGTCGCAATTCTTCGCCGCTGCCTTCAAAGATATAACGGTGCGATTTTTGCCGGGCATTATCGTGTAGGTCGGCTCGAACCCATTTTCCACATCGACGCCGAACTGCTTCTGGGGCAAATCGCGGATGTGCCCCATCGAGGCCTTTACTTCATAGTCGTCGCCTAAGTACCTGTTTATGGTCTTCGCCTTGGCCGGCGATTCAACAACCACCAATGACTTTGTTTTGGATGAACTTGATTTCGCCATAAAAATAGTCGTTAGTATTTAGCCCTGCGTTTCATGCAGGGTTCACGCAAGGGTTCACTTACTATTCGACCGTTCGCAAAACAAAATTCAAAATTACCAAAATGTCAAGAGAAAACAAGCACCGCCCGATAATCGCCACATACACTGGATAGAAAAATGCCAGTATTGGACTGGAAAACCCCCTTACCCTCACCAGCTCTTCAACAGCTCCTCAAAGAGAGGTTTTAATTTCCGCAGAGCATTGCCGCGGTGTGAGATTGCGTTTTTCTCTTCCGTAGTTAATTGGGCTACGGTTTTATTCAGCCGCGGCACAAAGAAAATCGGGTCATAGCCAAACCCGTTTTCCCCAACTTCCCTGTCTGCTATAAGACCTTCCAAAGTCCCTTCAGTTTCGACTAAAACCTTTTCAGGGCTTGCCCCTTCGACACTTCGACGCTGCTCAGTGCAGGCAAGCTCAGGACAGGCAAGACAAAGGCAACACACAAATCTGGCTGTTCTTTTTTCTTTTGGCACTCCTTCAAGCAGTTTCAGCACTTTTGCCATATTCTTATGGTCAAGTAATTTTCTGTCTTTGTCCTTCACCTGCAGTGTTTTAACGCAGAGTACGCAGAGTCTGCAGAGGATAAAAGATAAAAAATCTCCGCGTGCTTTGCGGTCTCTGCGGTGAGAATCGCAAAACCGTGCGCTTTTTACCCCCGGCT
>CAZKOQ010000168.1:0-7198 GCA_964554425.1 uncultured Pirellulales bacterium
AGGCATTTTCCGCAAATTGTCTGGGGTGGATGCAGTCATTGACAATCGCATCATAGTTGATATCCGTGAGGTCAATGTAGTTTTTCGCATCCATATAAATCACATTAACCTTTTCATTTAATCTGTCGCCGAGATTGATGTGTCTGAAGAACTTGAGGGAAATCGCAACTACTTCAGGAGCGATTTCCGCACAATCAATTCTTTCGAGATTATGCAGGGCAAGACAAGCCGTGCTTTCTCCCGAGCCAAAGCCAACGGATAAAACTTTCTTTGCATCCACGTTGAGTAAAACAGGAAAATGCCCTAGCATCTTCTGGTCGCTGCGCCAAAAGTAAGTGTCACCTGCGACTCTCTGACCGGATGTGTAAAGGTATAGAGTGTCCTCCAGAGAATCCCTATACAGTGATACAGTCGTAACAACACCCTCTTCTACCGCGACTAATTCAAGCTGCTGCGGAAGCTGCGGGTTGCTATTAACAACCTTATCGAAAAGGTCAGGAGGAACTCTAAGAGCCACTATTGTCAAGGTTGCGGCAACAGCCGAAAGTCCGAAGCGGCTGACAATTTTCGACCGCCGAACAAACGCTATGCACATAACAGCGGCAATCCAGACGGCTGCCAGACCGAGGATTGAGATAGCAAGCTGCAAACCCAGTAACGGAATAAGGAGAAAGCCCGTTATGATTCCGCCTACAACAGCGCCTATCGTATTTGCCGCGTAAGCTGTGCCTGTTGAGCGGCCAACCTTGTGGACGTAATTAGCCCAGGCCTGCAAAGCCAATGGAAACCCTATGCCCATAAGCACAGAGGGCAGCAAAAACAAAAATACGCTCTGGATGAGCGGCTTGGCAAGAAAAGTTGAAAATGGGATAATCCTGCTCCATAACTCGATTTCCTTATCAAGGGACGGTAGGGCTTTTGATGCCCACCATAGCAGCAGCGGCAGATAAAAGACACCACACAGCCCAAGCAGCGATAAGGTTACTGCAAATCCGAGTGCCGGCTTCTTCAGTTGCGCGACCATGCCGCTGCCGATACCTGCTCCAATTACGTTCCCAAGCAGATAAATTGTCAAAACGGCGGAAAACACGTAGGTAAATGCGCTGAGCAGGTGGATGATGCTGCGCATCCAGAGCAGCTCATAGCCGATACTTATAAAGCCGCTCATAAAAAAGGCCAAAATCAGCAGATAGAATCTGCCACTTGTCGCTTCCGAAGCAACGACCTGGACTTCGGAGCTTTCTGTTTGGGTGGGTTCTGCTTGCTGGTCAATCGGAACTGGTGCAAAGCGAGCTAAAAACCATCCGCCAAAGACCACTATCAGGTTAACGACCGCTGCGGCATATACCGTCCCCATAACCCCCAGGAATCGGAGCAGAAAAAATCCCGCTAAAAAGCAGCCGACAGTCGCGCCCAGGGTATTTATCGCATAGAGCCGGCCAACCAAACGGCCGGTTTGTTTTTCAAGAGCGGTAACGAATCTGCCAAGCAGCGGCAAGGTGCTGCCCATCAGCATAGTAGGGATGAGCAGAATGGCAGCGGAGATGAAAACCTGAACTATCAACAACTGCCAGGAGGACGGATGATGAGCGCGATACAGCCAGACATATAAAGCTCCGACAAGTTTCAAAATGAAGGGCAAGGACAACGCAGATATGGTGACAAGGGTTTCCAGTAAAACATACAAACGAAGGTGCCTGACGATACGGTCGCTATACCGGCTCATAATCAGGGCGCCGAGCGCCAATCCGCCCATAAATGTAGAGACCACGATGCTGGTAGCATAAACGGTATTGCCAAGCGTCAGCTTGAGCAGCCGAACCCAGACCACCTCATCAACCAGAGCGCAAAACCCGGAAAGAAAATAAATCACGCCTGTCCAGTTAATACTCGCTCGCCTGGTCATCGAGGCACTATTATTTGCGCAGCACATATTATCCATTCAAAACGTTCAACTTTTACTCTTACCTTCGCTTATGGCCCGGCCCATTTGGAATATGAAGTAAGATATAAGAGCTTCGCCGCATCAAGGCCAGAAGCCACTTGCTGTCTGAATCTATTATATTAAACCAGCCGACCTAAAACGCCTCAGGCAGAATCTTTCGAGCGGCGTTACGCAAATAGCTCGATATGTGCCTTTCAGAATTCATCTTCAGAACCTCTCTCGCTAAGTTGTTGCATTCTTCTATTGTAACTGAGCGAATGACCTGCTTAATCTCCGGCAGCATCGGCGGGGCAAGCGAGATTGTTGTGAATCCCATCCCCAATAGCAGCATAATAAACTCGGGGTCAGAAGCCACTTCGCCGCATATACTTACATCTATTTGTGCCTTGTGTGCATCCTGAATAACCATCCTGATAAGTCGCAGGACCGCAGGGTCTGCGGAAGAATAAAGGGTTGAAACCGCCTCGTTGCCTCTATCGACAGCCAGCGTGTATTGGGTAAGGTCGTTAGTTCCAATGCTGAAGAAATCCACGTCCCGGGCAAGAGTGGAGGCGGTTAAAGCCGCCGAGGGCGTTTCAATCATAATTCCAATTTTAATGTCCTTATTGAACTTTATGGATTCCTCTTGAAGGTCTTCCATTACATCATGCAGAATAAACTTGGTTTGTTTAAGCTCCTGCAGATTTGTAATCAACGGGAACATAATCCTAACGTCACCTTCAACAGAGGCCCGCAAAATCGCACGAAGCTGCGTCTTGAACATCGTAAGGTTTTGGAGACATAATCTGATGGACCTCAATCCCAGAAACGGATTCGGCTCAGGCGCAATGCGTTTGCTTTGAGTGTATTTATCCGCGCCGAGGTCAACCGTTCTTATTACGACGGGTCTATTTTTGAAAACAGCAACAGTTTCGGCGTATGCCTTGTAGTGCTCATCCTCCGCCGGCTCGGTATCCCTGTTAAGGTATAGAAATTCGGTTCGGTATAATCCTATTCCCTCTCCTCCTTTCTCCAAAACCAGCTCCGCCTCTTCTGGAAACTCGATGTTGCCCAATAGCGTGATTTTAACGCCGTCTCGCGTTACAGCCGGCTCACCCTTTATTGCATCAAGCCGACTCTCTAGCTCGGCAAACTCGCGGGCATAACGCTCATATTGCCGGAGCGCCTGTTCATCGGGATTTACGATGACGATGCCCCGGCTGCCATCGACAATAACGGTGCTGTCTGCATCCACAATTTCAGTAAGGTCTTCGAGAGCGACGACGGCAGGTATGCCCAAGGAGCGCGCAACAATTGCCGTGTGACTGGTTCGTCCTCCTGCATCGGTGGCGATTCCTTTCACAAAGCGCCTGTCAAAGCCGGCGGTCTGGGTGGGGCTTAGTTCGCGAGCAACAATTACGACCTCTTCATTTATATGCCTGGCATCCTCGCGTCTTTCGCCGACGAGCTGTTTAAGCAACCGTCTCTCAATATCGTAAATATCTGCGGCACGCTCGCTAATATATGTATCTTTGGCCTTGCTGAAGTGCGCAGCAATTTCACGCAGAGCGGCAGATACTGCGTATTCTGCTATCACCGATTCCGTGCGCACCAAATCGGCGATTTTCCTTTGCAAACTCCTATCGTGCAAAAAACGCAAATGCACGGCAAAGATATCTCTTATATTGCCGCCCTGGGTCTGGTCCTGCGCAGACATAAGAGTAGTCAGCTCGTCGCTTGCATTCTTGAAGGCGTTCCTGATGCGTTCTATCTCCCCCGCTCGTTGTGAGGGATTTATCGCACGCCGGGGGATGCGATAATCTTCCGCATCAATAATCAGCGATTTGGCAATCGAAATGCCGGGCGAGACAGCTATTCCTTTTTTTATCTCCATTATGCACTTTTGCTAAATTCTAACATTTTTTCTTGGCGCTCGGCGGCGGCTCGCCAAACATCTTTTCTTCCACAAGCTCTTTCAAAGCGCCGACCATTGTTTGGGCATCCTCGCCTTCGACTTTGATTTTCAGCTTCGTCCCGCAAGTTGCCGCGAGCATGCTAACTTGCATTATGCTCTTGCCATCCACGCTATTTTCGCCGGCGGTAACGGTAATATCACTATTAAATCGGCTTGCAACATCGACAAACTGCATCGCAGGACGCATATGCAGTCCATCTGCGTTCCTTATTTCAATCTCTGCCTCGTAAACCGGCTTGCGGATAGTATCTCTCGCGGGGTGCATTTTCAGGACAAGCCCTCCACCTTACAAGAACAGAACCTCTTTATTATAAAAATGGATTCTCATCGGCTTCCCTGAGAAGGTCCTCAATCTGGACCGCTGTTTGGCATTGTCTTAGAAACTTACGAAACTTCTCCTGCTGCAAATGCCTAAATACCGTTTCCATTGTTTGTAAATGTTTGTCTGGGTCATCCGCTGGGCTGATTAAAAGGATTATTGTATAAACCGGTTGTTTGTCGAGGGCCGAGAAGTCGATGCCCGCGCTGCTTTGCCCGACGGCGGCAACCACATCCTTAACTATGCTGTGCTTGATGTGCGGGACAGCAACGCCCTTGCCCAGTCCCGTACTCGCCTCTTTCTCCCTCTTAATCACCGCCTTAATAATCTCTTCGCGGTGTCCCCTGCCGAGCTTCCCGGCCTTGTCAAGCGCCGTAACAAGCTCGGCTATTACACCGTCACGGTCTCTGGTCTTTAATTCAGGTATTATTGCTTGGAAGCAAACAAACTCGGCGAACTTCATCGTAACTACTCAGAATCATTTTTCGGCTTTGCCGAACTAACTAAAAAACAAATAAACATTATAGCAAAGCTAAACTATGTCAGTTGAGCACCACCTGCGCGCTTATCCTCGCGTTCCTTGCCCTTCTTTTTCCTGAGCTGCTGCTCAAGCTTATGCACGGCCAGGTCGATGCACTGGTAAACATCTTCTCCGCTCTGGCTACCGACAAAAACCTTGCTATGTTCGGCTCGTACAATTATCTCCACGATGACACCACCGGCCTTGCCGGCGTCAACAATCACCTCAATCTTATTGACACTGCTGTAATACCTGTCGAGCTTTGAGGTTTTCTTTAGTGCGTGCTCTCTGACTGCTACGGGCAGGTCAACGTGTTTACCTGTAATTGTGAAAATCAAAACTCTTCTCCTTAATTAGCTATTTTGCAAACAAAACCTTATTTGTTTTTCGCCCTTTTAACATATCATTATATGGAAAGTGCCTATGAAAGCTAACTCTGCCAAAAGCGCTGTAGATTAATTTATAGGCCCATTATAGTCAATAGAAAAGTCTTTAGGCAAGTGTGCTCCAACAAGATGTATTATCGCACCTGGCAGGGAGGCAACCATCCAAATAATCCGCTGGCACAAAGCCAGAGCAAGGGCCAATTCAGCCCCGACGCCGGCAAAATGGATAAATAGATAAGCCATCAGCCCTTCCACTACCACTGCACCGCCAATACTGACAGGCATAGCCCCGAAAGCCCATCCGAGGGGGAAGAAAACATAGTAATACTTTAAGCCGGCGGTTATCCCCATATTCGCTCCGAGGAGCCAAAAACCCGTTATTGTCAAAAGCTGAAGGAAAACCGTCAGTGCAAACACAGAAAGGATTGCCAAAGGTTTGCCGCAATAAAGAACAACTGCATCCTTGGACTTTTCATAAACTTTCCTGCCCCATACCCGAATGAGCGACAAGGCATTTTTGAGCAGCACGCGGCCTCGCCGGCATAATAGAAGGCCACAGAAGGCACTTACAATGACGAGAATTACCCATAGGGCAAAGCGTTTGTAATCAGCAAAGGCCCCCGCCGAATTGCCACTTTCACTGAAAATCCCTTGAATATCTTGAGCCGGCAGAAAAAGGGTATAGAAAAAAACGGCAATAATTATTGAGCTTAGGAAACCAACCACTCTATCTACAAATACACTTAAAGCCGCGTGGAATCTTTTGTCGGTGTGTTTTGTAACATACCAGGCGCGGAGCAAATCTCCGCCGACGGCGCCCGGCATAAAATTATTATAAAAAAGCCCCAGGAAATGCAGGCGGACGGCGGCCAAATACTCTATGGAAACCGCTTGGGTCTTAAGCAGCAGCCGCCAGCGGAATACTATAAGCAACTGCCCAACGACAAAAATAGCCAATGATAGAGCGAAAAGTCCCAGATTCAGCCGGCGGAAGACCGCCACCAAATTTTCCCACCTTTGGTCTTTTGATAGCCAAACCGCCGCCCAAGTAATCCCGGCGGCAACCACTATGATTCGCAGAAATAAGAATATGCGCTTGCTTTTCCTGGCTTTTGTCTCGGGCATTTAAGATTTTGCCTCAAAAAAGCTTGTTTTCGCAGATAATAACCGGTAGAACTCCTTCTGGCAAGACACTGACCCGGATTTTTCAGAGCAACAGAGGACACAGAGAAAAATTAGTTAATTGGTGAGTAGTTAATTTGTGAGTGGAGACTCGACAGGTGGCTAAAAAGCAAAGTCTTGAAGAAGGACGGGAATTTAACCCAAAATTCGACAAAAACGGCCTTATACCGGCCATTGCGCAGGATGCCCGGACGGGGCAGGTTTTAATGGTTGCCTATATGAACCGTAAGGCGCTGGAGTTGACGATTCAGACCGGTGAAGCCGTGTATTTTAGCAGAACCCGCAAAAAATTATGGAAAAAGGGCGAGGAAAGCGGGCATACCCAAAAAGTGCAGCAGATACTTGTCGATTGCGACCAGGACTGCCTCATTTTGAAAGTAAAGGTCAAGGGCGGCCAATGCCACACGGGCTATCAATCCTGCTTCTATCGTGCTCTGAAGAGGGGCAGCAGTAAAAAGCTAACCATTGTTGCCAGGAGGGTTTTTGATGCCCGGGAGGCCTACGGAAGGGTGAAATCCCGAGAGCTTCGGCGAACGAATTAGTTCAATCCCTGCCAAAAAATCAGGGGTTTGAGGCAGCATTTTAGTTAAAAAAACTTATTGTCCTATAATTTTTTCCTTGATTTCAGTATCCGCAGGTGGTATAATTTTAGAGATAGAAAAATAAAGAAACCAAAGAGGAGCGGCAGAAATGTTTTATCTGTCATTGACAGCTTATTCAGCCGAAAAAAATATAATGTGCAGATATTGCGCAGATAAAGCGTTTCCTTGCGGGCGTTGCCGCAGGGGAAAAGTATTGATTGATTAGTTTTTTATTCTGAAAAGAAGAAGAAAAATATTTTTTTGGAGGACTTTATTATGAAAACGGTAAGATTGAAATTATTATTTGTTTG
>CAZKOQ010000169.1:0-7109 GCA_964554425.1 uncultured Pirellulales bacterium
GATGAGTCTTGTTTCTGGATGGAATTTATTATCGATGAGCAGTTATTGAGGAAACAGAGAGTATTACCTTTGTTAGAAGAAGGACGGGAATTAACTTCAATCCTCATATCTTCTCGCAAAACTGCTCGTGGATTGAAAAGCACACAAACTTAATTAATCCTGATATATTGGGACAGTCAATATTCAATAGTAAATAGTAAATTGAAAATGGCTTACACGGTTTTAGCAAGAAAATACAGGTCGCAGACGTTCGATGACGTTATCGGTCAGGACCCCATTGCTCAGACGCTCAAGAATGCCATAAAGACCGGCAGAGTGGCTCATGCCTATCTTTTCACAGGCACCCGCGGCGTCGGCAAAACCACTATGGCCCGCCTCCTTGCAAAATCCCTCAATTGCCTTGCAGCCGACGCTCCCACAACGCAACCCTGCTGCAAATGCGATAGCTGTATCGCAATAAACGCCGGCGACGATATCGATGTTATTGAAATTGACGGCGCCTCGAACAACAGTGTTGAAGAAGTCCGGCGGCTCCGCGAAAATGCAATCTATAGACCTGCACGCGCAAGATTTAAGATTTATATCATCGACGAAGTGCACATGCTCAGCACATCGGCGTTTAACGCCCTGCTTAAGACACTTGAGGAGCCGCCCAGCCACGTCAAATTTATATTTGCCACCACCGAACCCAACAAGGTCATCCCGACAATCCAATCCAGATGCCAGCGTTTCGACTTCAACAATATCACGCCGGCCAAAATAGCCGGGCAGTTAAAGTCGATACTCAAACAGGAAAAAATAAAATACGAGGACGACCTAATCCTGCCGCTGGCAAAAATGGCAAACGGCTCAATGAGGGACGCCCTTAGCATCCTTGACAGACTTATCAGCACGGGCGTCCAGCCGCTGGGCGTTTCGCTGCTTGAAGAGTATCTGGGCTGCCCGAATAGCGAGAAAATCTGGAACCTGATTGCTGAAATCGGGAAAAATAGTGGGGCCGGAACGCTCGCAGCGATAGAGGACCTAATTGCAAGCGGCACAAGCGAAGTCCAGGTTGTCGATTCGCTCATTGAATATATGCGTGACCTAATGGTAGTAAAATCCGCAGGAGCAGAAAGCGAGCTTCTGATTCTGACTGCCGAGCAGCGAAAGCGAGCCGGCGAGCTTGCAGAAAAATTCGATGTAGCTGCCCTTGTTTATAACATAACCACGCTTGAGAGATTGCGGTGGACAATCAAAAATAGCGACACGCCCAGACCCCTTCTGGAGGCGTCACTATTGCGATTTGCATTGAGCGAGCACTTTCTCAACGTTGACCAGCTTCTTTCTCAAATGCAGGCCGGTCCCCCTGCCACTATTAAAAAAAAAGTAATCGCCCCTGACGTTGGTGCCAGAATGGCAGAGCCGTCTGCCAAACTACAAATCGAGCAGCCGCCTCAATTGCCTCTTCTAAGCGATATACCGTCGATAAAGGACAACTGGCAAAATATTCTCAAACTCATTTCTGTGGGACTTGGCCCAGGCACTGCCGGTCTGCTAAGCTCTGCAATACCAGTGCGATTTGAAGAAGGAGTCCTTACGCTGGAATTCACTAACTCCGCTCAAACCTATAAAAGGATATGCGAAAGTAATGGCCGATTAGAACAAATCGAGTCTTTGCTGAGCAAGCAATTCTCGCACCCGATGAAGTTAAAGTTAGAAACAGCCCCCGAACAACAAAGGCCACCCGAAGCGACCCAGGACCAACCTAAAATCCCATCCCGAAGAAGAAACGATATAGCCAACGACCCGGCCGTTAAAACAATTCTGCTGGGTCTCGACGCCACAATAACCGGCGTTGAGGAGGAACGGCTGCCATAAAACAGCCAAACAGACGACTTAATACCGCGAGACATTTACTTCGGACATAGTGCCGGTAACCAGGAATATTATCCGTTCGCAGATATTTGTTACGCGGTCGGCAATTCGCTCAAGATTATGCGCTGCCCAGATAAGATATGTCGCCCTGGTAATTGTAGCAGGGGTTTCAATCATATAGGTCAGCAGCTCACGATAAACCTGCTCATAGAGCAAATCCACCTCGTCGTCCTCGCTGCACAGTGCCGCTGCAGCTTTCGCATCGCGGTTGACAAACGCATCAAGACTTTTCCTGAGCATACTAACGGCCTTCTGTGCCATTCGTGGAATATCAACCAAAGGTTTGACAAGCGGCTCATCGCCGAGCATCACGACAATCTTTCCGATGCCCTCAGCGTAATCGCCCATCCGCTCAAGTTCTGTAACAATGCTTAAAACAGCTATAATCTCCCGCAGGTCGCTCGCCACCGGCTGCTGTGTCGCAATCAAATTGATACACTTTTCCTCAATATCCCAGCGTTTTTTATTAATAAGCTCATCATCAGCTATGATGCGGTTGGCCGAATTAACATCACGGTTCTGTAGGGCTTCTATCGAGCGGTTAATGGCAGTTACCACCATTTCCCCCATTTCCATAACGTCCCTCTCAAGGTCCTTGATATGTCTAAAAAAACTTTCTCTGACCATAATTGTCTCCAATAAAAGTTAGCCGAAACGCCCGCTTATATAGTTTTCAGTAAGCTTCTCCTGCGGTTTGGTAAATACCTGGTCTGTCTGGCCAAATTCAATAAGCTTACCCAGATACATAAAGCCGGTATAATCCGATACCCTGGCTGCCTGCTGCATATTATGCGTTACAATTACCAGTGTATATTTTTGCTTTAATACACGCAACAAGTCCTCGATTTTAAGTGTGGAGATGGGATCCAGCGCCGAGCATGGTTCATCAAGCAGAATTATCTCAGGTTTCAAAATCAACACTCTTGCGATACACAGCCGCTGCTGCTGTTCGAGCGTAAGCGTTCGGGCGTTCTTATGCAGTTTATCCTTAAGCTCGCTCCAGAGCCCAACGTGCTCAAGCCCTTCTCGAATGGTTTCTATAATCCGGTCTTTTCCATCCATCATACGATGTATCCGCAGACCGAATTTGAGATTATTATAAATCGACAAATCAAAGACATTAGGCCTTTGAAAAACCATCCCGACCTTCTTGCGCAAAGAAATTAGGTCGGTATTCTGCTCAAGGATATTGCTCCCATCAATAATTATCTTGCCCTCGGATTTTGCACGCTCGACAAGGTCGTTCATTCTATTGAAGCACCTAAGCAGCGTGGATTTACCGCACCCGGAAGGCCCAATGATGGCGGTGATGTTCTGCCCTGGAATTTTCATATTTACATTCTCCAGCGCAAGAAAATCGCCGTAATAAAAATTCAGATTGACCGTTTCTATGGTTGTCTGGAATTCCATATTAACCGAACCTGCCGGTTATATAATCATCCGTTCTTTTGTCGCGTGGATTGGTAAAAAGCTCGTTCGTTTCGCCAATCTCAACCAGTTCGCCCATCAGGAAAAAAGCACATCGCTCGCTCACCCGCGCCGCCTGCTTAGTATTATTTGTAACAAGTATCTGCGTATAGTTTTGTTTAAGCTCCTGCATAGCATCTTCGACCTTGGCTGTCGAAATGGGGTCAAGCCCCGAGCACGGCTCATCATACAAAATCACCTCCGGCTCCACGGCGAGCGTTCTTGCGATACAGAGCCGCTGCTGCTGACCGCCGGAGAGCCGGACGGCGGGCTCGTTGAGCCGGTCCTTTACCTCATCCCACAGATACGCCTTTTTTAAGGCGTCTTCCACAATTTGACTGACCTTGTCTTTGTCGGTAATACCGTGGACCCTGGGACCATAAGCGACATTGTTATAAATACTCACAGGTAGAACCTGGGGTAGAGCAAAGATAATACCAATCTTCTTACGCAGGATGTTGTCGCTCATATTCTTGATATTCTGGCTTCTGAAAAAAATTTCACCGCTCTGCCAGTATGAAGTATTTAGGAAATTTAGCCGGTTTATCGCCCGCAAAAACGTGGTCTTGCCGCTATTAGCCGGCCCGATAATTCCGAGAATCTCATTGCTGTATATCTCGATGCTGACATCCTTCAAAACGGTAACCAACCCGTAATAACAGCTCAAATTTACCGTCCTGATTATCGTGCGTTCTACCATTGCTTCTTCTTTCTAAAGTGCGCCCGCAGAATTATGCTCACCAGGTTCATCAAAAACACGAGCGCTATAAGCACAAAAGCCGTTGCAAAACTAAGTTCAAGCGGCATATTCGGGACCTGGGTGGAAATGACATAAAGATGATACGGCAGCGCCATAACCTGGTCAAAAACCGTCCGCGGCAAGCGCGGCAGGTAAAACGCCGCAACAGTAAATAGAATCGGCGCGGTCTCACCGGCAGCCCTGCTCAAACTTAAGACCGTCCCTGTGAGGATACCCGGAATCGCATAAGGCAGCACACAATACCGCACAGTCTGCCATTTGGTCGCCCCGAGAGAGAAACTAATCTCACGGAAGCTCCAGGGCACGGTCTCAAGGGCTTCCTTGGTGGCTGTGATAATCACAGGCAAACTCATTATGGCCAATGTCAGCGACCCGGCAAGAATCGACGTGCCTAACTTTAAGAACAGCACAAATAACGTGAATCCAAAAAGACCATAAATAATGGATGGTATCCCGGATAAATTCACAACAGATAGTTTAATCAGCCGGGTGAAAAAATTGTCACTGGCATACTCGACAAGGTAAATCGCAGCCAATACGCCTACCGGCAGCGAACACAGCATTGTGCCTATTATCAATAAGACTGTGCCGACAATCGCAGGAAAGATACCGCCCTCTTTCATTCCATTGCGCGGTGCCTGCGTGATAAATTCCCAGTTTACCACATCGATACCATTTTTGAGTATGTAGAGGATTACCATTAGAACTGGGACGACAACAAGTAGTGTGATAAGCCCCAGAACTGAGAAAGCAATTTTTTCGCGAATCTTTGCTGTGTTCATTTTCTTGCTCTTCGTAAAAAGCTATCTGCGACAAAGTTAATTATGAAAGTTATTATAAAGAGGACCAGCCCGACGGCAAAAAGGGCAAAGTAATGTTCCGAGCCGCCGACAGTCTCGCCCATCTCGCCGGCAATTGTCGCCGTCAGAGTTCTCAATGGCGCCAGAATGGATTTTGGCACAACCGGCGAATTGCCGGTAACCATCATCACGACCATTGTCTCGCCAATGACCCTGCCTATACCCAACATCACGCCTGCGATAATGCCGGAAGAAGCAGAAGGCAAGACAATCCGCCATAATGCCTGCCACCTTGTTGCTCCAAGCCCGAACGCCGCCTCTTTATAAACCCTCGGCACACCAACCAGGGCATCCTCCGAAATACTGATAATGGTCGGCAGCGCCATAAACGCAAGTAATAAACTGCCGGTCAAGCCGCACATACCCGTCGGCAGCTCAAAAGTCCTCTTAAGAAATGGGCTTAGCCACACAATCCCGATGAATCCCAGAACAACGCTCGGAATCGAAGCTAAAATCTCAACCAATGACTTTAAGATGTGCTTGAGGGCTTTTGGAGCGACCTCCGCAATAAACATCGCCGTCCCAACACCCACAGGCACGCAAATTACAATCGCCCCAATCGTAACGTAAACAGAACCGAGCACCAGCGGCACAATCCCAAACTTGGGCGGCTCAGAAATCGGCAGCCAGTTTCTCCCGAAAAGAAACTTCCCGACCGAATACACCCCGAACAAAGACAGAGAATCCTTCAGCAGAAATAGAAATATTAGAAAGACGAAAATGATAACCAAAAGCCCGCTGAGCTTAATCCACGATTCTATAACATATTCGCTAATCTTTTTGGGCAATGGTTACTCCTACCGGCACAAAGCCCGTCTCTATGAATTGCTGCTGTCCCTTCGGGCTTAATGTGAAATCTATAAACACCTTCGTAATCCCCTTCGGCTCACCATTTGTATAAAAATAAAGCGGCCTTGAGAGCGGATACGTCTTTTTGATTACATTGTTCACATCCGGCAGATAAAACTGCTCTCCCTTAGCCACAAGCAGCGCCTTCGTCCGCTCGGAAACATAGCCCATACCCAAATAGCCAATTGCGGCATCATTAGCCGCAACCTCTTCAACAATCGCCTGCGAAGAAGTCAGTAGCAGCGTCTGGCTGGAAAACTCTTCCTGGCTGTCCTTCTTACCTAACTGCACCACCTCTTCCTTAAAGTATATGTGCGTGCCGGAACTGACCTCGCGCGACAGCGTAACCATCGGCAGGTTCTTGCCGCCAAACTCCTTCCAGTTGGTGGCTTTTCCGGTAAATATCCTGTGCAAATTCTCAATCGTCAATTTCTCTACTGGGTTATTCTTATTTACAATCACGGCGACGCCGTCATAAGCAACCGCAAATTCCTTTGGAAACACGCCTCGTTTCTCGGCTAATTCTATTTCCTTGGATTTCATTTCACGGGAGGCCGTCGCGACATCGCAGGTTTTGTTTATCAGGGAGGCAATTCCAACGCCGCTGCCGCCGCCGGTTATCGCCACGAAGATATGTGGATAGTCCTTCATAAATTCTTCGGCGACTTTCTGCACGGCGTTGACGATGGTGTCCGAGCCTTTGACCTGTATGAAGCCCGCCGGCTCGTTCGGGTCAACACTTTCACCGCATCCGACCACGAAAAACATCACCAAAACTATCAATGTAAGTTTCAACCCGATATTCATAGGACAAGAATTTTAACAGCTATCTTTTTTTTCTGCAAAGCGTTTTGTCAAATTCTTATTATTTCGACTAAGTCGTCTCTTTGGCAGGTTAATGGGAAACCCGCTGGACAAGCCCCATTAATGGCGGACGTGTGATTTGTACTCCTCGGTCTTGTGCCGCACAATCTCACCTTCAATCATATATATGACATCTTCGGCTATATTGGTAGTATGGTCGGCTATTCGTTCCAGGTGACGTGAAACAGAGAGCAGATGAATAAGCGATTCCATTTGCTCCGGATGATTCCTAATGGCTTCCTGGACTTTTAGATACATCTGCCTGTTCATTGCGTCTATTTCATCATCGCTTGCACAGACCTCTTTAGCCAGTTCAACACTTAGATTTACCAAGGCGTCTATACTTTTTTTCAACATCAACTGAGCACTTTTAGCCATCCCTACAAAATCAA
>CAZKOQ010000170.1:0-7086 GCA_964554425.1 uncultured Pirellulales bacterium
CGGGCGACGGAGTGCTGCTCCATAAACTCGCTCATATCAATCCGCACCATAGCGTTCGGATCGTTAAACAGAAAATCCGCAAGGGCCTTGGATAGCTCGGTCTTGCCCACGCCGGTCGGCCCGAGAAACAAGAATGTCCCTATCGGCCGATTCGGGTCGGCAAGACCTGAGCGGCTCCTGCGAACCGCATTGCACAGGGCCGTCACCGCCTCATCCTGCCCGACAACGCGGTTGCGAATTGCCTCTTCCATTTTCATCAGCCGGTCGCGCTCGCCGGAGAGTAATCTGGCGACGGGTATCCCGGTCCATTTGGACACGACCTCGGCGATGTGCTCTTCTGTTACCTCATTTTCAATCATTTTTGCGTCTTTGGATTTGGCAAGCTGGGTCTCCTTCTTTTCAAGCTCTTTGCGCAAATTTGCAATCGTTTCATATTTCAAGCGGGCGGCGGTCTCCAACTGGCCTTTTCGCTGGGCATCCTCAAATTGATTTTGGGCCTGCTCGATTTTTTCTTTCAGTTGCTTTATTTCATCAATCTGGTGCTTTTCACCCTCCCACCGGCCTGTCAGCTCCTTATCCTGTTGTTCTAATTCTGTTAATTGCTTCTCAACTTTCTTTAATTGTTCTTTACTGGCCGCATCTGTCTCTTTCTTTAGGGCCTCTCGCTCTATCTGAAGCTGAACAATCTTTCTGCGAATGTCATCCAGCTCGGCAGGCAGCGAATCATTTTCAATCCGCAGTTTTGAAGCCGCCTCGTCAATTAGGTCTATCGCCTTATCCGGCAGCCAGCGGTCTGTGATATAACGGTTCGACAAGGTTGCAGCAGCAACAAGCGCAGCATCCACAATGCGAACGCCGTGATGGGTGTCGTAACGGTTTTTTAATCCCCGAAGGATAGCTATGGTTTCCTCGACGGTCGGCGGGTCAATTAAAATCGGCTGAAACCTTCTCTCAAGGGCGGCATCTTTTTCCACATACTTTCGGTAGTCATCAACTGTGGTAGCGCCAATACAGCGCAGCTCACCCCGTGCAAGCGACGGCTTTAACAAATTGCCTGCGTCAACTGCGCCTTCGGCTTTGCCGGCACCAACAACGGTATGCAGCTCATCGATGAAAAGTATGATTTGTCCTTCGGCGGCGATGACTTCCTTGAGCACCGATTTGAGCCGGTCCTCAAACTCGCCCCGGAATTTTGTTCCCGCTATCAGCGCACCCATATCCAGAGCGATAATCCTTTTGTCCTTCAGGCCGGCAGGGACATCGCCCGCGACTATTCTCTGGGCAAGTCCTTCAACAATTGCGGTCTTGCCCACGCCCGGCTCACCGATGAGCACCGGATTATTTTTCGTTCGGCGGTTTAATACCTGCATACATCGGCGGATTTCCTCATCCCTACCGATGACCGGGTCGAGTTTTCCTTTTCTCGCCATTTCCAGCAGGTCGATGCCATAACGCTCAAGGGCTTTATATTTATCTTCCGGATTTTGGTCGGTTACTTTTCCGCCTCCGCGAATGTCTTTGAGGGCATCTTCAATCTGTTTTGGCGCAACTGAGTTGAGCCGAAGAATCTCTCTTGCGTCGCTCTGCACGGATGCAAGCGACAGCAGCAAATGTTCTACGCTAAGATACTCATCGCCCATTGCATCGGCCCGGTTCTGGGCATCCAGCACAACCTGACCGAAAGCCGGGTCAGGCATCAGTTGACTGCCGGCAGCGCCCTGTGGCAGCCGGTGAAGCTCGTTCTCCGTCATATCTTTAATTCGAGAGACGTTTGCGCCAATTTTTTTCAAAACCATAACTGCAACACCGCCGTCATCACTCAAAAGAGCGTTCAATAAATGCACCGGCGAAACAAAGGTATGCGACTTAGCCATCGCTATCTGCTGGGCGGTCGCTAACGTCTCCTGTGTCTTCAATGTGAATTTGTCGAATTTCATCGCATAGTCCTTATTTACTTAGCTAAAACATAAATTTCACGCGCACTTAATCTTTATAAGTGCAAACAGCGTGCCCAATCGAGGCGAAATTATAACCTGTTCAACAAAAAGGAGTTATATCTTGGCAATATTCTCCCATACGTGCCAATTTGGCAGTTGTGAACCTCTCTGTGTGGTAGCGATGAAGTCCGCCAGATGCAGTGGCGGATTAGCTCCCCTACCGAATTTAGGCCAAAAAGTTGTTTTTAGAATTGCGGTTGGCGTGCCGGCTTACCATCGGGCCGAAGAATCATTGTCTTCGCTTCTTTGGCTTCTTCCAGCTTCCATCCATTGTCCAGATATATCTTCTCAAACAGGTCCCAGATGGACATTTCTTTCTTGCCGAGCTTTACAGTTTCTTTCTCAATTGAGGTGTCTGCAATAATACTTGGGTTGGAATTAGTCTGGGCAGTAAGAAATTCGCAGAGTTCAGAAACACTATACTCTCTGTCTTGCGGTTTGACCCTGCGGTTAAAAGTCCACAGGCCGACTTTTGCGTGTTCACTCACTTTTATCGGAGGAATATCCACAGTCACCTCACGTCCGCCTAAAACTTCCATTTTTGTTGCGCTCATAAAATAAATAGGCCCTGCAAAAACGCTATAACTACCAGGCGGCAGGTTCTTAATCTTGAGAACATTTCCATCTATAACTGTGTTGTAGTATAGAGCGTTTTTCTCCAAACGACCTAACCTATCGTCCTCAGGGCCGTGTGCTTTTCCATCATCCCACGCCAGAAGCCCCACATTGCGGCTGATAACCACGAACGGCGGTATCTGTGGCTTCTTAACCGGGTCTTGTGGCATCTTGATTGTAACACTTGTCTGATAATCTGCCGGCTTTATCTGAACTTCTTTTGTCTGACCGGCTTCTACTTTAAGGTTCGAGATTCCCCCGTGATATGTTACTTCCGGATGGTCCATCTGCAACAATCTCCGCTGAGAATCTGTTAGAGGAAGATTGGCCAGCAACGACTTTCGCTTCTCGGGGTCGATTCTTAATAGTTCCTGCGGCAAACATTGTATTACCTCGACAGAATATTCGCCGCTATCCAATTCCGTGAAAGAAAAGCCGGTGGTAAACAACGTGTCCCTTGTCGGACTCGGCCTTTCAATCCATACACTCGAGGCAAATGCCGATAGGTGTCTGTCTCGTCCTGGAGGAATGAAACGACGCCCATCCATTGCTTCAAGGCGCAAAAGCCAAAAACCTTCCAGAGGTGCACCGTTGGAATCCACGATGGTTACATTGATTTTTGCAGCGGGTCTCAGACTAATTCTTACATCAGGAGCCGGCTTGCCTTTGAGGAGCTTAATCTTTTCATCGTGCCGGACAAAATCTGGATGTGTTACAATAAGAGGATGTAAATCGTATTCAGGATGGTCATCTGTATAGGCCAATCCATCCAACTCGAATCGGCCATTTGGGTCGGTTTCGGCCTTATCAAAGAAACCTTGCGAACGATGTCTTGCATAGTTAGAGCCGCCTGAGTCGCCAAAGTCACCCACGCCCACATAAGCACCCTCAACCGGCTTACCCGTAACAGAGTTCACCACCACCCCGCGAATCCGTCCTCGCGTCTCATTCGGCTCCTGCACCGTTGGCTCAGCAACTTTAGATCGCAAGGATTCGTTGCTTTGCTCAACCTCAACCTGCACATCGGTTTTTACGCCCGGCTGGAGAGATACGTTCTTGAAGGTGACCCATTGATACGGCCTGACTACAAAGAAAAGTTCCCTAACCTCATTGGTTCTTAAATGAAATTTGTATTCATGGGTCATCTTATCCGCAATGCCTTCGCCTTTTCCCGAATATGGGAAGTGCTCTTCTCCAGTAATGTCTACCGCAATCAAATGGCTATCGGCTTTATCCACAAAATTACTGGCGACATAAACGATCATATCTCCGCTCCCATTTTCTCCAACTGTTTTGAGCCATTGAATTTGGCCCAAGCTCGTTTTTTCAGCCACTGGTTTTTCAAATCGTGGAGATATTTTTGCTACCTTTTGCCACGGTCCCCCAGCGATACCGACCTTTACATCGGCTTTTTCAAGAGTCGGAGGTGCTTCAAAACTGCCTGCTTTCCAATTTGTGACCAGCTTTCCATTCGATTCAAGGCCTATCCAGTAGCCTCTGGGTTTACTCTGAGAAACCTCGAACTTTGTCGCTGAATAGGCTGGACCCGGACTGATTGTCATAAGGACATTTAGTATCTTGTTGTTCGGTGGTTTTGCGTATGTCGCAGAAACCTTGTACGGAAACTCGCCAAGCGGTTGACCATCCGGCCGCCACCAGTTTTTACCTTCGCTTGGATGCTCACATAAACCAACCAACTCGACAGTCACGCCGTTAGGCAACGTAGCGACAAATTGTTTAGGATATGATGAATGTATAAGTTCCTTCAGATAATGGGTGAAGTAACTTTGTCCGTTGGGGTCAGTAACTAACTCAGCATAAACAACGTCAAATTTGCTGACCTGCCATTCCTTTGTTTCCTGCCCATCCGGCCCGTAAAATATTACTTTTCTTTTACAGTCTCCGGCCGTGGGACGATTGACCACCCATATCCTCTCGTTCCCATCCTTGTTATAAGTCCGCCACTCGGTGGGATCCCCATCGGCCTCAAAATACAAAGTGTTAGCCTCCAGTGTCCCGTTAGGTCGGTACCTCTCGACACTGTATAGGACAGTGTTTAGTTCGCCTTCCACATTTTTCTTCAGACCGTGCCCCTGTGCAACATACTTGTAGTCGTCAATATCAAACACTGTAATCTCGCCAGTCACTCTTCCCAGTTTCCACAATTCAAACTCTTTTGTTTTTCTGCCCCATTCTGGTAAGACCACCGGTGCGGGAATTTTTACCTTCTCACCGCTCCAGCCGAGGGTAAGGGTCATTTCACGTTCGGGTCCTTCTCCGATAATAACTTTCTCCCGCTTAGCCATAGGAATCAAAACGGCCGCCGCAATAATAACCACAATCAGGCCCACAATTCCTAATTTTGCACTTTTTGGTATTGGCCGGGTAAGGATGCGTTTAATCCGGCTTGCAAGAGCGCTTTTGGATTCCACCACGCCTATCAGCCTCAAAGACAAAGCTGGCCGCTTAAATGCCAGCTTTGCAACATCAAGAAGCGTTTGTGGATACTGCTGGGCTTTGTCGCCCATTGCTACAAGAACCATTTCATCAACGGCCTGCTCGCGAATTCTGCGGATTATGGTGTTGGCAATCCATAAAAGCGGATTATAGAAATAGAGAATCTGCAAAATGGTCTGGACAAGGTTCATCCACAAATCGCCGCGCTTGATATGTGCAAGCTCGTGGAGCAAGACCGATTGCAGTTGGCCTGCATTCAACCTTGACGAAAGATTCTGCGGAAGTAAAATCACAGGTCTAAATAGACCGCACACAGCAGGACTCGCTGCATTAGCTGATACCTTCAGGCCGATTCTTTTTCTTATACCCATACCTTCGCAGCAGGAATTAAATATATCTTTTATAGAACCACCTGCCTCTGATGCCTGGGCCACAAGTCCATTTACGAAAATCGCTCGCTGCAATAATAACAAACCCATTGCTATTACGACTGCCAGCCAGAGCAGAAAAACTATACCCTGCCAGGAGAGAGCTGCCGGTGGAACAGGTGACGGAGCAATTGGTTGTGCTGGTATTGGCTCAGGACGGGATGTCACCGTTGGAGTTGGCTGAGTGTTCAAATCTTGCGGAATATCTGTAAGGCCAATAATAGGCGTGGTAATAGTTGCGGGTGGCCTTGGTTGTTCCGGAGGTGTAGGGGTAGCAGGCAAAGATGTAAGCTTATCACCAAATAAATATCCTATGCTCAAAGGCGAAGACAGCGAGGTCGGCAGGATGAGTTTGACCAGCACCAACATCCATATCCAGTAGCGAAATACGGCTCGCACCTTTTTGCGCAGGAAAAAGTCGGTCAGCAATAAAATCAAAATCAGGATGCAGGACTGAACCAGCATCGGCAAAGCAAACTCGATAAATGCCTTGCCCGCCGAGTTGACAATTTCAAATATCGTATTCATAAAAGAACCTCCGACTCATTGACAAATTACCCGGCCATACGATTCATTTTTTACCTTTCACCTTTGCTTTTTATCCGCCGGAGGCGGATTTTACTTTTTATAAGTGTTTCAAGCTCACCCAGCTCTTTCTGCGACAAGTGGCTGTCATCGAGCAGAAACTGCATCATCGGAGTAAGGGCGCCATCAAATGCTCGCTTTATCGCGCGCATAATCTCCGTTCTCTGCGCCTGCTTTCTCGTTATAGCCGGGCGGTATAAAATCAGATTACGGATTCGCTCCGTCGTTAACAATCCCTTGGCGACCATACGGTCCATCAGCGTTTTGACGGTGCTGTAGCTCCAGTTTTTTTGGCGCACAAGCTCTTCTTGAACAGTCGGAGCCGCGCAGGGCTGGTTATCCCAGACGGCGTTAATAATCACCCATTCTGCTTCGGTAAGTTCACAATTCTTCTTTGCCATAAAAACCTCCTTATTCTTTAACATTGCAAAGAATACTCTACAATTGTAGAGGTGTCAAGAAATAAGTAGAGATTTTTGAAAAAGTTTTTAAGGGCCATTTCTGCACAGATAATAGCGGCATATCGCAGATACCAGGTTTTTGCGATTACCGGCCAGGCAAAGGGAAAACGGCTGCCACAACAGATGCGGCAAAAAACCATACAGTTATAGTGTATAGCGTTTAGCGGATAGTGGTTATATGCGGCAATAAAAATCCACTGTGTTATCTGTACTACAATCTTTCAAATTCTTGTTTTTTCTGCACGTTTTTATATCGTTTTACCAAAACCCCTTTATATGTAAGATATTGCCACTTTTTTGGGCCTTGAGTTTTTTAGTATGTCTTTTTATAAACAGTGCCCATCCGTGTCTAATTTTTTTGGTTGCGGCCAAAGGCCGCGCCGGGTAAATCAGTGTCTAATTAAAGAACAGTGTTGACTGTGTTAATCTGTATCAAGGGATTAGGGATAATAGGGTACATCGTATCCCCTTAAGGACAATTCATCGCGGGTTATATAAAATCATTACAAATCTTTCAGTTTTTGTAAGCATTTAATATAAAAG
>CAZKOQ010000171.1:0-7083 GCA_964554425.1 uncultured Pirellulales bacterium
CTCGCCGCAGAAATAATCAACACAAATCTCCCCTCCGCCACAATAATCGACCTCTCTAATCCTATTTGTATTTAGCTCCACGTTTTACATGGAGTTATTTAGTCTATGCACAAATCTTTCGGCAATTTTTAACTGTGATTTGTATTGCTTAGAGTCTATCTCAAAACGTCACCCTGAGCGAAGCGAAGGGTCTAATTCACTTAAAAAGAAAGATTCCTCGCGGAGTTTATCCTCGAGCGCGGCGAAGGACTCGGAATGACATTTTGTGTTTTGAGATAGTTTCTTAGTAGCCCGGTAGATTGGGATTGCTACTTACTGTTATGAGGGAGCCGTTGTAAATCTCCAGACGTCGCCCATAGCGACCATGTTGTCCTTATTGACTTCATCGATTCGCCAGTAGTAAGTAGTGCCCTTGGCAAGGACTCCGGGATTGTAGCCAGGACTGGACTTCGCCCCCTTATATATGAGGTTGGCTGCATCAGTGCCGAAATATATCCGGTGCCCGCTTGTTGACTTGATATTAAAACCCGGACCCCAAGTAAGAATGGTATTTGGGTCCACAGATAGCGAACCATCAGCCGGAACAGGGCTATGGGCCTTGAAGGATGCTGTTGTAAATTGCCATACATCGCCTTTTATTATTGTTGTCTCATTCTCTAACTCGTCGATGCGCCAGTAGTAAGTCGTTTGCGGCTGTTGAAGAGTCGTAACAAGCGCGCAATACAGCAGATTTGTCTGCTCTGTGAACTCAGGCGAATCGTAAGTAGCATTGGTTACAGCAGTTTCACTGGTGCCGAAATACACATCGTGAGCCAAGGCCGTTAGCCCGGCTTTCCACTGAATAACCGATTTTGGCATATTTATCGCACCATCCGGCGGGGTTGGGTCGTGGGCTGCAAGTGGGCCGGCAAGAATTCTGATTTGCACGGCAGGCGAAGTTGCAGTTGCGCCAACGTTGTCCGTTGCCTTGGCGATGAGGATGAAGCTGCCGGGCGTGAAATCCTGCCAGTTAATCCGCCAGCCATCGATGCCGGTATCATCTTCGCCAATTTTGTTTTCGTTGGCGAAGAATTCCACTAATGTTACCGAGCCGTCAACATCTATTGCGTTGGCTTCGATGACAATGGTCTCAATGGCATAATCGAACACGGTTCCATCCTGTAGATTTATGATATTAACTTGAGGCGGCTTGTTCGGCGGAGGAAGTTCTTCAGATTTGAGCCAATTATCGGCCAGAATTGCAAGGTCTGTCATATTTACAATATGGTCATAGTTAATGTCGCCGTCAAGCCAGGATATGCTCATACTCGCGTAAGGTGTGCCGCCGAACGCGCCCATATTGATTCTGCCGCCGTTAGGTCTGGGTTCGGAAGAAGAGTCGGCGTTCGGGTCCCCGCCATCAATGCAGGGGCTGGTAACTTTGTCGAGGACCCATACATTATGCTCCGGCCAGTATCGGCCGCGCTCGGAGAGCAGGTGGTAATCGCCGTTGCAGGGGTCTGCGAAAAGCGGGTCGGTGTTTATGTTGCCCTCGCCCGGCTGTTGGGTGCAACTATAACTTGCCTGGCACTGGAACAAATCGCTTTCTCTGTTTTCCCAGAAAATACAGCTACTGATATTTGGTTCCGACCCGGAGTATGCCTCAATACCTGACTTGTTATTCACGATTGTCAGATTTCTTAGTGTTGGAGAGCTGCCGGCGATGAAAACCGCCAAAAAGCTATTTTTTATGACAAAATTTTTCAGGATTGTGTCTGGTCCTTCACCATTATAAAAAGAAACAGCAAAATCATTGGGCTTTTCAAGCATCGGCAAGCCGACAGATGTGGCTATGCCCTGGACCGTTATTGCCTTACCAAAAAAAGTGAGTCCTTCCGTATATACGCCTGGCCGCACGAAAACCCTACAGCCGTTGGCTGCTGTATCTATTCCCTTTTGAATCGTTCTAAATGGTTTGCTTTTACTGCCGTCGCCTGTTCCATCGTCGCCGTCCGTTGCCACATAAAGAGTGCTCGGCACAAGTGAAACTATAATCTCAGCCGGGCCGTATATCGGCGCTGTGTGCGTCTGGAAGCTTATGGATAGGTGGGAATCGTTGACCGAATATGCCTGTGGAATATCTTTTAGCCAGACCCCGCCGACAACAAAGTTTTCCGGTAGCTCGATGTCCATCGTAACCGTTGTTGCAGTGCCTCTATCCAGAACAAAGGGCGTAAAGTAAATAAATTCCCCCTGTCTTTTAATGAGCGCCTGTTCATATTGAACCTTCAGCGTCCCTCCTTCCTGCGGGAATGGGCCGAGCCATTCCATTACCGGAATCTGCCCAACTTCAGGCAAGATTGAATTGTAAACAATGCTGCTCCATTGATGCGATAGCGGCGAGTCGTTCATCCAGCCGGCAATGTTGTTCGCATCAGGCGGCAGCGGAAACCCTATTTTCTCTAAGAAACTTACAATGTTCGTAAAGGTGTATTCGACGGAAAATTCGGCTTTAAGTGTGCTGCCAGCCGGCTGGATTTCAATATTGATTTGCTCGAAAGGCATCGTAAATAGTGGCGGCGGTATCGCCGATGTAATAGCGCTCCCCGCCAGGATTATTGCCAACGCACAAGCATACTTTCGATATCCCATTTTTATGTCCCTTTCAGAATTTATGACAAACATACTATGACCACTAACGACTATATCGACTATCGACCAACAACTATTTTCTATCCCCTAAACGCTCCTCGCTATACGCGGCACTTTATCTCTCCTCAAGCCAATGCTCTGCAAGCTCAGACAAATCTTTAAGATTGACTATGCCATCTTCTTTTAAATCACCAAGTCTTTCTTCAAGCCAACTTCCAACAAAGATTCTTAAATCAGTAATATCAACTTTTCCATCATAATTAATGTCTCCTTTTAGAGTTTCTGTACTTAAAGGGATAGGATTCATAAGAACCATAACTGGCCGAGGACTGCCAGCGGTTGGTGTGAGGCCTATACCAATAATTTGTTGTCGGTTGTTTATGTCAACTGCGCTGGCCAAGTACCACGATTTGTTTTTTGGGACAAAATCTCTTAAATATATAAATTGCCCATCTTGATACAAAAAAGGATCCGAATACCAACTTACAAAATTCCCTACTATCTGTCCAATGTCATTAAAGGCACTTAAAGCAACCTTCTGAGGAGGTTCTATTAATTGTATTAGTTTACCAGTTTCGTCCCAGACGAAAATCCTTTCCGAATATCCTCCCGGAAAAGGAAATTCAAGAGAGCCGACAATTTTTCCTTTATTGTTAATGAATCTAGCCTCACACGGATAATAATAACTGACCCCATTGTAGATAAAACTTGGCTGTTCGAGTTCTTTTATTACTCCATCTTGCCAAATAAATGGTGCCCAATTCTCATAATGCCCTTCAGCTCCATAATAACCTGGAATATCTACATGACCTTTATGTATCTTTCCAACTATTTGAGTATTATCATTAATTCCATAAATTTCATAATTTGGCATTGGTGTGGAAGATGGAATTAACTTAATCTTTTCTCCTTTTTTATATAAATTTCTCATATCAACAAATTCTGTTTTATTATTCATGTCTCTTATAAAATACACTTGAGAAAAACCCGTATCTTCTAATTTACCATTTTTGTAAATGTATGCTCCGCACGGATATGCCGTAGATACCATTAATATTTCACCAAAATCATTAATTTTTATACTATCAATAGAAAATTCCTTCGGCACATCTAATGGACTAAAAGTACTATTTTTATACAAAAAAGGTTTCCAAAAGCTTTTTTTTAAATCGGAATAGTATTGAGAAAAATCCCCGACAACATCCCCAAAATTGTTTATGCTGTGAACCCCTCCAGCTATATTATAAGGAGCAATTTCAATCACTTCATATTCTAAATTCTCTGCGTTTGTTTCTCTTGTTCCTGCAGTTAAAGCCAATCCTATAACTGCAGAAAAAGCTAATCTCTTAAGAGATTGTTTCACTTTCTTTATTCCCTTAATTATTTTTTCCAAGCTCATTTTATCTCTCCTCAAGCCAATGTTCTGCAAGCTCAGACAAATCTTTAAGATTAACTATGCCATCTTTATTTAAATCAGGTGAAGGTTCTTTTAATGGCTTTGCGATAAATGGAAAACTTGCGCGCTCTGGAAGGTTAGATCCAAATCCAGTAATCCACCCTTCATTATTAATATCACGGGCCTCGCTTAAATATTCCCAAAAGGGACCGCGATTTCTTATTATAAGAAAATCATTAAGGTCGGTTATCTTACTATTTTGGTATAATACTGCATGAGGTTCGCTGTATCTAACATGGTCGTAGTATGGGGAATAGAAATAAATTTTCTTAAAGCATTTTCCAACTGTCTGACCTTTATCATTAACCGCATAAGCTCTGCTGTAGTTTGTGTCTAATTGGTCTATTTCCATTGGAAAGCTCCCAATCCACATGCATGAAAAGTCACTAAAATAAGGGTATTCTGTATAACGTGGGTCTCCTCCAATCATACCGTAACTAAACCACCCAGCAATGTATTGCCATTTAGCAAGCTCGCTAGGATTTACATCATTACTAATGTCATAAGCAACACCGTAAAGTGGCTCTTTAACAAATTCTGGTTTTCCCCAACCATACTCCCCATAGTACCAAAGCATATATATTATTTCGATATCTGGTTCTCTTGCTGGTTTTTCCCAAACAAATGGATAATTCTTATTTTCTCCTGATTCAACATCTTTTATAATTACTTCTCCAACAATTTGTGCATCATCATTAATACTATGTATAGTTAGATCCTCAATTTGTAACTGGGAATAGCCAGGGATAGGGGACAAACCAATGTCAATAACCTGTCCATTTCTCAATAAGTGTCTTTTTCCTACAACCTCTCCTCTTTTGTTCATGGCCACGCCCTTAAAAGGAAGTTCGATTAATTCTCCATTGTTAGGATTATAAATAAACCCTCTATCGTGTTTGTAAGATTCATGATGATATTCCCCCTCAACCTTAACTCCTGCGTTAATAAGCATTTTTCCTTCGTCATTAACAGCACAAACTTCTGCAGAAAAATCATTTCCAAAAATATCATAGAACTGCTCTGGAACTATAAGTTCTGTTATTCCATCTCTATACAAAAAAGGTGCAGTTTTTCTAGCATAATTAGCATCAGGAAGAGATACTGAATTTCCAACTACCCATCCTAAATTATTGATGCTTACGCCACTATTATCAGCCTGCTTCACGCCAGGCACTTCTATTTTAATTATCTCATATCCAAAATCTGTTTCTTGTGCTTTTGCCTCTCTCACTCCTCCGGCTAAAGCTAAAGCAACCGATCCAACTGCGACTGCTTTTTTCAAGCTGCTTTTCACTTTCTTTATTCCATTAATTATTTTTTCCAAGCTCATTTTATCTTTCCTCCAGCCAATGCTCTGCAAGCTCAGACAAATCACGCAAATTTACAATGCCGTCTTTGTTTAAATCACCTTCTAAATCTTTCTTATTCATTAAGAACGGATAAGGCATTCTCCATCTCCCAGCTCCTTTATCATAATTAAGATATCCATGACCTATAATTTGACCACTATCATTTATACTTATTGCTTCATATAAATAGTCCCAATCAGAGGGTTTATTAGAATCTTGAGGAATAAATTCATTAAGATCAATCACTATTCCATCTTGCCATAAACCAGCTTTATTTCCACCAATAGTTCCAACAATTTGTCTCAAATTATTGATAGAATACACTTTAGTTAAAGGGGACAAATCTATTACACTTTCACCATCCCATAAAAAAGGAAACTCTTTACAACCAGGACGCCCGCAATCTCCAAGTAAATATCCAATAATCTGCCTTTTTTTATTAATATCCAAAGCACATCCTCCAACCCAAGGTTCAGGAACTGGTAATTTTATTTCTTTGTAATCTCCTTTTTCATCCAGTTCCCAAAAAACAGGTTGTCTTAAAAAAGAGTTGTCCCTTGAGCATCCAACAATTATACTATCATCATTGATTCCATAAGCTTCACAATGATTACTATCAGGACAAAGATTAATAGTACTTCGCCCCACAAATGCATATTGTTCTCCAACAACCTCTCCTTTACTGTTTATATCTTGGGCTTTAAATTCTAAAGGGAAAGTGAAACTACTTAATATAAACGGGGGGAGACAACCGTAAATACCACCATAAGGATCATCAATATATGCTATGTGACTTTTTAAATAATTAGAGTATCCATGATCATCTATAAATTGTTCTTCTAAAATAACAAATCTCTCAATCCTACCGGGCGGGTATGAATCAGGTGAATTACTAATTGCTTTAGCACACCCGAAAAAGCTCTCAGGAATATTTTTAAATTCACTAAAAATTTTTTCATTACATAGATTATACAAAAATGGTTTTTTGTAAGGTTCTTTACCTATTGGAATGTATAATAAGCAACCGGCCACTTCTCCCTGATTGTTAATGCTGTAAACAGAAGTAACAGGAGTAGCAAAATCAATAGTCCCTATATGAAAGTTTGATAATCTGATTATTTCATAATCTAAATTTTCTTGTGCTTTTGTTTCCCTCGCAATTCCGCCCATCAAGGCGATTGTTGTTAAGCCAACACAAGCAGCTTTTTTTATCCTATCAATTATTTTTTCCAAGCTCATTTTATCTTTCCTCCAGCCGGTAATAGGCCAATTGCCATAGAGTTCACATCAATTTTACCTGCCACAGTAGCGCACATCATTGCCAGGACGATTATGGATACCGCTAAGCAGTTACTTGGTTTTGTTCTGTTGCTCATTTTTCCCTCCAATGGCTAAAACCTCTCGTCAACGGACCCAACGAGCTGCCAATAACAAAAGCATTATCTTTTCAGGCAGGAGATATGAAGAAACGTAAGGACAAATTATGATGGCAAAGAAAACTATGAACTTTTAATAACCTGCCTTTATAGGGCATTATATCATAAAAAATCCGGTTTGCAAGGATTTTTCCAAAATTAATAGGAAAAGGTAAGGAAAAGGTAATGGGTCAGTTATGGGTGGAAAGGAGTAGATTAGGAAGAATTGAGG
>CAZKOQ010000172.1:0-7079 GCA_964554425.1 uncultured Pirellulales bacterium
GTGAAGGTGACGAGAAGATATATATTGACGGCGAAAAAAAACCTTCAATCTGGGGGACAGGCACCGAAGATTATTTTCTAAGCGCCTGGGGTCTGAAGACAACAAGCACACCATATTTCGGCGTGCCCTATTTTGATAGCTGGGGAATTGTTGGCGGACATACCAGCGCATATCGCTGGCACATAAATGACCCGATTGTATTTAACACCGCCATCAAGGTAACATTCGAGCACTATGGCTGGATTTCACCTGATGAGAATCCTGACTATAAGAGTCATAGCTGGAATGAGCGCGAAGATGATTATGCAAGCGTTGCATTCTGGTATCAGACCGGTGAGCCGACTTTCGAGGCGAGTGCCCTCGATGCCAAAGAACGTGGATTGCCGAATCTGGATTTAATTTTTCCAGCCAGGCAGTTTATTGACAAACCGTTCCACGGCGAGGGACAAGCCGTCGCACAAGAGCTGGATATTTACACTGAGGGACAACTGCTCTATATGCCCCCTGCCCAGCAGGATGCATGGCTTGAGATTTCGTTTGAGGTCAAAGTCAAGGAGCCCAGGCGGCTGTTGCTCAATGTGACAAGCTCATCCGATTACGGCAAATACCAGCCGTATCTTGACGGAGTGAAAATCGGGCCGGTAATGGACCTTTACAGTGAGCAGATTAAAAGCAGAGAGCATCATTTATTGGATTTCTGGCCTGAGCCGGGGAAATACACGCTGCGGCTGGAATGCGTTGGCAAGAATCCTTTGTCCAGTGGATACTATCTGGGCATTGAGTCGGTTCGCCTGCGAGAACGCCGGCCTCGTGTCAAAGACTATGCCCACGACCGCGACAAAAACTGGCGCCAAACGCCTGTACTATATGAGTAAGAACATGGCAAACGTTGGCGGTTGCGCCTGTCAGCTTTAGAATGAGTATAAAAAGGTTTGAAAGGATCTATTATGGATTTTATGCAGGACAATATGTCGGTGCCGGGTGGACCACAGCCGGTGGAGCCAATTTCGCGATTGAGCTTGAACAAATCGGCGGTAGAACCGGCGAAAAAAGGAAGCGGCTGGCGAATTTTCTTAGGTCTTATTCTCGCGCTATCAATTATGGCCAATATCGCAATGGTTTTGATGCTCATCGGCGCCTTTGCCCTTTTTGCTGTGGGGCAGAGTGGTATGCTCACGCAGGAAGTTATACGGGAAGGACCGGCAAGGGCCAAGATTGTGGTGATTAATCTGGAGGGAATCATATACGGCGAGTCTGCCAAAGAGATTTACAGTCAGTTGAAGGAAGCCCGACAGGATAGGCACGTCAAAGGTGTTATCCTCCACGTTAGCTCGCCGGGAGGGCTCATTTCATCGAGCGACCAAATCTATAAGGAAATCCTCAAATACCGGCAGGAAGAAAAGAAGCCGGTTGTCGCATTTATGCAGGATATTGCCACTTCGGGCGGCTATTACACTTCGGTCGCCTGTGACAAAATCGTAGCTGAGCCGACCGCCCTTACCGGCTCAATCGGCGTGATAATGGGGCATTTTGTCTTCCAGGAGTTATTGGAGGACAAGCTCGGTATCGCGCCGATTATCATAAAGTCCGGCAAGAAAAAGGACTGGCCCAGCTCGTTCCAGATGCCTACTGAAGAGCAGATGCAATATCTGACGGACAAACTAATCACGCCCGCTTATGAGAGGTTCGTGCAGGTTGTCGCCGATGGAAGGAAGGGTATGCTTACCATAGATGATGTGAAACGCCTGGCTGACGGCGGCATCCTGGGCGCTCAGGAAGCACTTAATGAAAAGCTGATAGACCAGGTTGGTTATCTCGATGAGGCAATAGCGATGACGAAATCGCTGGCAGGGATAAAAGAGGCCCGGGTTGTGGAATACCGCAGGCCGTTTTCGCTTGCCAGCTTCTTAAGCTACCGCAGCAAGGGCGGCCTCAAGATTGATAGGACTACGCTCTATGAGCTTAGCACGCCTCAGGTATTGTATCTCTGGAGCGCATACTAATCAGCCGTAGTGCATTTGCAGGATACTCGATGCTTGATACTCGATGCTCGTTCCATTTTTTCCATCCACCAGACCTGTGGCGGATTAAATTTTCCATTTTGGCTTTTATTACTCTGGCCTTTGGATGCCTCATTGCGAAAAGCTGGTCGATGGAATTGATAGCCGTTTCTCCTGACGGTCAGGGCTTTGTCGAGCGCGATTCCAAACAACCCTATATTCCCTTTGGCGCCAACTATTACGACCCCAATACCGGCTGGGCGCCGAAAATATGGCGACAATTTGACTCCGAAAAAGTGCGCCGGCATTTTCAAGTGATGCAGCAGCTTGGCGTCAATTGTGCCAGAGTTTTTCTTGCCGCCGCCACTTTCCAGCCGGCTGCCGATACTATTGACGAGCAATCTCTCAAAAAACTGGATACGCTTGTCGAGATTGCCCGGCAATCCGGCATTCGGCTTATGCTTACGGGCCCCGACCACTGGGAAGGGGTGCCTTCTTACTGGCAGCCGGACCGTTTTGCAGGCGATAATTCTTTGCGAGCGCTCGAGCATTTCTGGCAGGTCGTGGGCGGGCGCTACAAGGGCGAGCCGGCCATTTTTGCCTGGGACCTTCTTAATGAGCCGCATCTGCCGTGGTTTGTTGAACAATGGCGGCCGCTATGGGGCGACTGGCTAAAAGAAACATACAAAAGCTGGGACAAATTGAAAGCGGCGTGGGGGAAGGATGTTGCTGATGCCAACCAATGGGAGCAAATTACCGTCCCTGCAGATAAACCCGATGTAAATAGTCCCAAACTGCGTGATTGGCAGCGATTTCGTGAATATCTTGCCGACCGGTGGGTATCTCGCCAGGTTGAGGCGTTACGAAAAGCCGACCCGACACACTTGATTACCGTCGGATATATCCAGTGGTCGTATACGCTGGTTCGGTATGGTAATCCGGGCCGCTACGCAGCATTCAATCCTCACCGTCAGGCGAGCTTGCTCGATTTCATAACGATTCATTTTTATCCGACTATGGGCGGCCCTTTTGATTCTGAAAAAAGCTGGAGCGAGAATCTCGATTATCTACGAGCGGTTTTGGCCTACTGCCACACAGGAAAGCCGGTGGTCTTAGGCGAATATGGCTGGTATGGCGGCGGTGCAGCACGAGGACACCCATATCTAACTGAAGACCAGCAAGCACGCTGGATAAGCGCTGAAATTGAGGCCTCGCGTGGGCTGGCTGCCGGCTGGCTGTCGTGGCCCTTTGCCGACACGCCTACCTCGACCGATATGAGCATATTCGGCGGGCTGGTTAAATCCGACCTGACTATCAAACTCTGGGGTCGTAAGTTCAAGACATTCGCAGCCAATCTGCCTGAGCTGATATTACCATACCCAAATCTGCCGGCGATTGATTACCGTGGTGTTCTAACAGCGGATGATAAGGAGCTTGACCGAATGCACAGAACCTATATAAAGGAAGTTCAGCAAGCCCTCTCAACATCACCTCGCCAAAGGTAATCGGTAATAGCACGACAGTTTGGTATTACTGCCAACAAAATTCAGGTGGCTCTATTCTGCACTCCAACCACTCACTTGCGAATATCGCAAAGTCTATAAAGTCAACTCTGCAATCATGGTTCAAATCGGACAAGAGAGTTTCGGTGCAATATGGTGACTTGCTTGCTTCTGCTGTCCCGCCGTCCGCCCCCTGGTTTATCCTATCACCGTTCGGGTTAGGTTCATCTCCGATAGCATCGTTTGGGTCACCCGCATCGATACAACGGCTTGTTGCCGAATCCTGAACCCAGCTTTTAGTAAGCGGTTCCCACCGGCCAACGTGTGACTTTAGATGGAAGTCTCCCTCACCTGCGTTGGCGAACAGGGGGTCAACGAAAATATTTCCAACCCAGGCAGGATTGTTTGGATCAGTGGCTCCGCCGAAGTCACTGCCTTCATTGCCCCAAAAATCGCAGTATCTTACCAAAGTGTTTCCAACCTCACTATATATGGACAGGGCAGGACCAATGAGGTTAAAAGCCATTATGTTATTGGTTATCACTGGGTCATTAGTCAGCCAGCAGTGGATTGCCGAACCCATTGGAGCGCTGTTATACACCAAAGTATTATTTAAGATGTTTGTGCTATTCCTGAAGAGGTGAATACCACCTCCTGCTGCATTTGCGATGTTTCCATATATGACGTTATTACTAATCATTCCATCGGCACTATTGCCACAGGTTATTCCTGCTCCACGGTCAGAATGATTGTTTTTTATCACGTTAAATCTAATTAACAGAGTCGTTGTCTGCGGCCCTTCACAGTAAATCCCTCCTCCATAAGATTCATAACCTGGTTCTCCGAGAGTGTTGCCGTTTTCGATGATATTGTGAGTAATCACCGCTTGATTATTTCCACCACAGTAGATATTTGCGCCGCCGAAACCGTTAATGCTATTGCCGGTAATAACGTTTTTGGTAATCGTCGGTGAGGCATTTGGCTCGATACAAATCCCGCCGCCCCAGTAACTCCAGAAGCCGGTCCATCCTTCAATGTAGTTGCCTGTGCCGCCGGTTACTGTAAAGCCGGTAAGAACACAGTTTGCGTCTTCACTACCAGAGAAGGTTACAGTTGCACCATTATTGGGGTCGGTAGAGTGGCTGCCGTTAATGATAGTATTCGCCACAACATTCGGGTCATTGGGGTCTGTGCTGGTCAGGACAATATTCTTGCCCTTAAAGTTAATATTCTCGTAGTAAGTGCCCGGATACACTATAACTGAGCCACCATCCTTTGCTGAATCAATGCCCTTCTGAATGGTCGCAAAAGCTGTTCCTGGTGTCAAGCCGTCGTTGTTGTCATTACCATTTTGTGCATTGACGTAAAAAGTAGCCAGCACGGAAACAGCCAGAATGGTCGCTGTGGGGTCGTTGATGGAGATATTCAACGCCCACTGCGTCCCATCCATCCACTCACCAATCAGCACACCCGTGCCGAGGACGCGGTTGCCATCGAAGACAAGCCCACCGCCGACACGAAAGTTCTGTCCGTAGAGGGTGACGGTGCTGTAGTTGAAGGCGTAGAGGCCGCTACTAATAGACCCGCCGGAGATGTTCGCAGTGCTGGAGTTGTAGGCCATGAGGCTGCTCATAGACCCGCCGGAGATGTTCGCAGTGCTGGAGTTGTAGGTTCTGAGGTCGCTCACGTACCCGCCCGGGGAGATGTCCACAGCACTGGAGTGGTAGGCATGGAGGCTACCTACCCGCCCGCCGGAGACGATAAAGACACGGCTTGTATCGAATAAAGTCCCAAGATCATGGGACGAGTTGACCGTGAGCTGCTCATCGTTCAAGAGAACGAAGTCGCCCCGGCCCTTTTGCGCCAGCGGGCCGAGCAGAGCCAGTACAGCCACTACGAACAGATGAACTGATTGCCTTTTCATTTTTGCGCCTCCTAAAAAGGTTATATGTGATTTGTTTCCTACTGCAAAGATTCTATTTGTTTCCGGCAGGCAAATAAAGGGAAAAGTCGCAAATATTGCTTTTTATCGAAAATCCCGTAGAAATACGGATATCCAAAAGGCAGAATAAGCCGTATCGAAAGTGGTTGGAAATGGTTAAGGAAAAGCTGCCCACGGGGATTTGCGGCTGCCTTTATTCCGGATTTCTTACAAACCGCAAAGGCCGCCGATCTCGCAGTTCCAACTCGTCGCGAAATATATCAAATTAACTACTCACCAATTAACTGATTTTCAGTGGTCTTTGTATTCTCTGCGGCTTTGAAAAGTTCGGATTATTAAGGTTTTACACGCCCGGGCAGCGGCGAGGTTTTCTTGGCCACCCACCCCACCAGGCGATATATCCAGTGGAGCAGATAACCGGCGAGAATTGGAACACCAAGAAGCAGAATCCAGCGGGTTATATCCCCCAAAAAGCTTTCGTCTGTATCTTCTTGTGACAAATCCTTCTCTGGCCCCGTGAAGGCCGCAGCGAGCGATGCAGGGATAAGTGGTAAGAGGACATATAGTAAAGCAAGCAGCAGGATAGCGCAAATGCCGAGGAAACACGTAGCGATGACCGCGCCGATTCTATCCTCTCTTAGGCCTTTTACAAGCCAGGTATCAGGGCCGGTGAGTTTGAAAAAGAGAATCGCACCGCACGTTACCGAAATTAAAAATAGGACCGAAGACATAACTGCAACTGTTTAGAGCTAAATCCGATTTAATTTGTCTTTTAATGTTGTTGGATGGCCTCCAAGCCACAACCCTTTTCCGCCCCAAATTATTTTCGGATGTTTATGGGGCTTGCTTAAAAATTCTCTCGAATAATTTCTTGAAAAACCTGAGATTAAATCACCTGTTTTTCGTCGGGATATAGTAGAAAAGACCTAAGATTCCCCGACGTGAAAAACTTTGGCCGACTAATAAGAATAAAGAAAACTAGTTAAACCGTTCTCCTTAAATGCACCAAGGACGCCTGAATTTTCTCATTTCTATGGGACTCTATGTCACCAGTGACATATTACAAAGCTGTCTTGAGAAAACTCCTTTTCAAGACAGCCACCAATAGAATAAGCTTGGTATATGCCAGAGATTACTTTCTAAACCGCATCGTCCCGGCTGTTGATAAAGCGTTGGCCCAGCCCTTTGAAAGCCCTTATTATCGACGCAATTTTAGATTAGCTGGGCCTGGTTGGTTTTGGGCTTAGGCGAGCGTCCGGCGGGGATTCCTGTTTGCACCGAACCTCCTTGTGCGGGCTCAGGCGTGTTGGGTGTAGGAAACTGAGCTGGCTGGATTTATGTCCTTCAACGGGATGGTTAGGCCAGGTAGAACCGTTTTTTCTTGGAATCGGCACGCCTTCAAAAATCTCCCGGACCTCCTTGTGTAGTCCTGCATTCTGCTTTGCCATTGGCAACTCCTCCTTAATCCTTACAGTAATCCGTTCGTATTGCAATTTCGTTAAGCAACAGCAGTTTTTATGAGAGAGGGCTTGGAAGGAAATAGAAAACAACATCCTTGCCGCTCCTCCTTGAACTTTACATCAGTTTATATCTTGGTGTGGAAATGTCAAGAAAAAAAGGGTTTTTGGAATTAAA
>CAZKOQ010000173.1:0-7048 GCA_964554425.1 uncultured Pirellulales bacterium
TGGAGCTGATGGCGATGACATCGGGAAAGCGTGTGCCGTTTATGGCGTCCTGCTCAGAGACAGTATATTCGCCGATGATTCGGCGAGTCTCGCGGACGCCGATACCGGTTGCCGTCTGCAATAAGTGAACCGACTTTGTTTCGGGGTTTTTGCGGAGCTCCTGGATTTGGCTCCACAACTGCAGTCGAGTCTCTATTTCCGCATGGGTCAGGTTCTCGACATCCAGTCCATCACCGCCGAAGCCGGGACCCCATTTCACTACGCGGTCGCCGATGCGGATACCGCCATAAGAATCCTTGATTGTCTCCGGCAGGCCGCCCAGCCGATACATAAGCGACATCCCCATCCGGTCGCCTTTTTCGGCGGGACCGGCAAATGGTGCGCCGGCTCCTGCGGCGATGTCACCATCACCAGTGGCATCGATTACGATGTCGGCTGCGACGGCCTGCCTGCCAGACTTGGACTCCACGATTACACCTGTTACACGCGAGCCGTTGAGCATAGGAGCAACGGCGAAGCTGTGCAGGCGCAGCTTGACGCCTTCTTTTTTTATCATATTCAGCATCACGATTTTGGCTGCCTCAGGGTCAAAGCCGACGCAGTATGGGATGTCGCCTTTGGCAATATCGTGAGGGATTTCCTTTGGATAATTATCCACATCGGCAATACCGCCTAAACGGACAAGCTCGGCGATGTATTCAGCAGGGATGCCCTTGACGGTCTGCAAGACCTCGGGCGGCTTTTGATTGCGGAAGCCGTTGTAGCAGGTCATAAGTCCAGCGGTCCCATTGCCGCCCAAAAATGGATAACGTTCGATGAGTAACGTATCTGCGCCGCTGCGGGCTGCCGCCAGGGCTGCTATGAAGCCGCTGGGCCCGCCGCCGGCGACTATCACCTGATAATGGCCGACAATCGGCGTCTGAATCTCTTCGCGATAAACACCGGAAGCAGACTGCTTTGCGGCTTCGACCGTTTTAGCTCCCGACAGTAAACCACCGGCAGTTACCGCGCCGCCTAAAGCGGCAGTGATAAACTGGCGCCGGCCGATGTTATTTTGGCTCTTCATACTTTCTCACTTTCTGCGGTTGCCATTTGACAACAATGGATTTTATTTTTTCATTAACCATGCGCATAATCCTCGTGCATAGTGGTGCGTCATGCATATTGCGTATAAGAGAAGATGGAAATCAGAAGACAGAGGACAACAAATGAAAGACGGAATAAAGCCACCAAGTGAACCAAAGACGCAGAGAAAATTTATCATTCGTCAATAATCCTTTTAAGAGGAGTTGTCTGTCAGGTAAAGTAGTGATTGCTGAATTTTGTTGTTAATCTTTTTCACATTTAACAGACCAAAACAAACAAACTTTATAATCCGGCTTGGATACTTTTAGCGTATGTACTTCAAATTTTTTCCCTTTCATCGGTTTGAAAACGATTTGAATGATGTAGAAATTGTTTGTCTGTTCCGTCTGACCGTAATAATAATCTTTTATCAGCTTGAAGCCTGATTTGGCAGCGTATTCTTCAACAGGTTTTTGAATTTGTTCCCAAATTTTCTGGCGTTCATCCTTTTGCACCTGAGAAAGCTTTGAGAAATCAACCGGCTCAAATATCTCAACGGGGAGTTTATCGTGGGGAGGCACTAAGGAGCGATTCTCATATCCGATGAGGGTAGCTGGATTGGATTTTGTATTCAGATACAAGGCCCATATACGAGCTGGGTATGTAGGTGGTGAAGAAAAGTCAGGCGCACGACCAATAACAATACCCGATTTTGGTGTTGGGGCAACGTAGCTTGTTCGGTAAACTATTTGTTTGTCAGACCAATGTCCCTTTTCAACCAATAAAACTTCCAAAGTCGTAGCCCTATAATGATTGCGCCAGTTTTTTTTTGCGTATGTCCGGGCATACTCAATATTTGATATTAGTCTTGCTATAACAATAGTATCGGCATCTCTTTTGAATTCTGGTTCGTGTGGCTGGATGCCGGACAATTGTATATTTATTTGCGGATGGCGAACGCAGCCAGAAAGAAACATAAATAGTATAAACAGGTAAGACAATTTCCATATCGTGCTTTCTGTAAATTTTATGGTATTCATATCATTTAGCATTACGAATTTTTATGGGAATTTCAATGTTAAAATCCAGTTTTACCAGGATTTTTGGAACTTTTGCATATTGGGGGTATTAAGAATTTTTTGGAGGGTTTTATGTATGGTCGGGTCGGTTTTGTGATCGGTGACGAACTGGTGGTAGAATTTTGACAAAAGGCCGTTTTCCTGAAGGAAGTAGATAGCTTGACGCAGTCTCTCTATTGTTGAGTTGTGGTCTTCGCCAGGATTGCCAATCTTGACGTGAACAACGATTCCCAGGACAAGACATATCGTAAAGGTGAGTATTCAATACTTAATCTTAGTATTCATTTGAGCATTCCTTTGAGAATACGCTTGTAAAGTTTTAACGTATCATGCCGAACGGCTTCTTTTCCTCGAACATATTGCGGTAGCTGGCCGGGTGATAGAGCTTAAAATCAATGGCCTGTATGTATTCTTCAGGGCCGCAGTGGCGGACGGTTTCGATTAGCGAAGAAATCTGTCTTTGAGAGCGAAACGACCCGATTGCCTTGAGCTTATTTTCCAGATAGAGGGGGGGCGTGCGCATTCGCAGCGTGGGGGGAGAGGGGAAATCGCAATATACCGCGAACGTATGAACATAGGGGACTCTCTCTAATGGCTTGCCCAGCTCAGGCCAGATGTTGCCGGCGGCGTGGAATAAACTTATAAGAAACTCCTCGTGAATGATGCGGTGGTCGGGGTGGAGGTCGTTTTGCGTTGGGAGGAAGCACTGCGTTGGATTTATCTTCCGCAGGCAATAGGTAAAACTGTTTTGCAGACCCACAAAACCACTGATTGTCACGGGGTCGCTCGGCGAAGCATCCTTTCTGCCGCGATAGCTACTAACCTGGCAATCAGGAAAGCCCAGCCAGATAATGCTTTCTTTCGGCACACCCAAACTCTGGTAACATTCGAAACTTTCCTTGCGTCTGATTTCAGCGATTGTCTCTTTCTCTTTGGCGCTGCAATAGCCCATACTGCCATCGGTAACAATAAGTATATGCACCGGCACATTTTCTCGTTTTGCCAACTGGATGAGCAGGCCAGCTCCCAGAACCACATCGTCATCGTGGGGGCTTACCAAAAGGAAACATTCCTTGTCGCCCTGCCAGTGCCTTGAGACGCTGGCCAGCGTTGGGCCAACCCGCCGCTCATTGCCGACCAATCGAACGAATTCAATTTGTTCTTGTGGCATATATCCTTTTACGTTTTTTTAGGAGCGAGAAAGTTTGAGTTTCAATTCGTCAGGCCGGCGATTGCGGCGCCTATCAGTGTTGCGTTTTCGACATTCACGATTTCGTAGTATGTGTTATTCTGGTCTTGAAGATATTGCTTGAGATAAAACTCAACCCTCTGCTTAACCGTTTTGAGCTGGTAGAAGACAGTGCCCTCAGCGACGATGCAGACCGGACGGCAGGGATTGCGACCTTTGCCGCTCTTGAGCGCTGCCGAGGATAGTTTTATTGCAGTCAGTTTTGCGGCTCGCTCGACCAGCCGGTCAATAAGATAATATAGAGTAACAATATCTCCTTCTACCCTGCTCAGGACAGACTGCTCATCGCTGCCGGCAAGGGCAGCCGATAGAGGATTGCCTATCCCGACAGGATGATACATAAAGTTACTAATGTCTTTTGTGGAAAGCTCTTTTATTTTTCTTAGCGTTTCTGCTGCGGCTTTGGAGAATAGACCATCGTTAGCGGCAACATTAATGGTTCGCAGGCAGAGCGGTCCGAAATATGCTCCGGATATCATTTTTTCAAAGGTTTGCTGGCCGGGGTCGATTGTTGATTGGTCGTAGTCTAAGTCGATTTTGCCTCTGGGCGCTTTTGCGAATCCGCCGGACTCGGTGTTTATTATCTGGCTTTTTGCCGGGTCGAGACCTTTTACTTTTTTTATGTTTTTGTTCTGTTCTACATAGCAGCAGTTGGTGCCGGTACCCAGGATAAAGCCGACATAGCTATCGAACGCCCTGTCGGGGAAGCCGGCCCTTCCGGCTAAAAGTGCGGCGACGGTGTCATTCAATAAGACAACGTGCTTGTCGCTTCGGCAGCCCATTGCCGCGAGAGCACCGTTTAGATTTTGACCTATCATTTGGCCTTCAACTTCTTTTGCCTTAATCTCTTTGGAGAAGCGAATGAGTTTGCCGTCTTTGTTCGGGTAGATTTCGGTCGGATACGAGAAACAAAAGCCGATGTTTTTGCCCGCACCGATAAAATCCTTTACATAGCCCGCCATAACAGTAAAGAATTCGTTTTTTGTAACCGGCTTTTTTATGCCGGGCATCTCGTAGAGCTTTGGCCTTTCTATCACGGGCTCTCTTTTTTCGTTAAAGTGCACTGTTGCAACCCTAAAATTCGTTCCACCCGCATCTATCGCCATCACCGGCTCATTTATCGGCACCGGCCTCTCGGTTTCTATGTATGTCGGTATCATTTCAAGAGAGCTTTTCTGGCCGGCAAGCCCTTTTTCCATCTCGTCGAGAAAAACGTTGCAGGACTTATCTATGTCGATGTCCTCGTGGTCCATTCCGTATTTTTTCAAGAAACCTTTTACCTTATTCTTTATTTTTTCCACAGGTCAGTCTCCTACTTGCGAAAACTTAAAGTGCTTTGTAGAAAAGAGCTAAGGATGTCATTTCGAGCGAGCCCCCGTGTCTTCTGTCGAAGACAGAAACGGGGGCGAGTCGAGAAATCTGCTTTTAATAGATTTCTCCACTTCGTCCCGACGAGTCGGGACTCCGGTCGAAGTGACGGTGGTTCTTTTCTACGGAGCAAACTTAAAGCGAAAATCTAAAAACTGTGGAGTACAAAATTCCATACTTTTACACTTTCAGCTTTTAGCTATCTTCTAACTTAATCCGGATAGCCATCGGGATGCTCGTTATGCCATTGCCAGGCGGTAGCGAGCATATCTTCCAGACGGGGAAGCTGCGGCTTCCATCCAAGCTCATCCTTTGCTTTCGCAGCATCGGACGTCAAGATTGGCGGGTCGCCTGCCCGACGCCCGGCCTCAACGACTTTGAAACTCTTACCCGATACCTTTTTGACCGCTTCAATGACCTCTCGAACAGAGCAGCCCCTGCCATTGCCTAAGTTGTAAATAAGCTCATTTTTTTCGTCCAGCTTGTTTAGCGCCAATAGATGCGCCGTGCACAAATCGTCGATATGGATGTAATCGCGAATGCAGGTGCCGTCAGGGGTGTCGTAATCGGTGCCGTAGATTTTAACGTCTTCGCGTTTTCCCATAGCCGCTCCTAACGACGAGCACGAGTATCGCATTGCTGGTAGCGTAGCGCTCCATTTATTGTGCGTCGCGAACTTCACGATTAGCCGATGAAGTTAGTATGCAAAGGGCTACTTTCATACATCTGTTCAAGCAATTTGTTGGTCTCAGATAGTTTGCAGTTGCAGGGACACAAGCGGATATCGATATCCCTTCCAATCTTAAATCTCTCCTGACTATACCAGATATCCCTCAAGCGTTTGTTGGCCGTTATCATTCCGTATTTGCCGGTGCTTCTCCCTTCTAGAAGGAAGTTCAGCATATGGCAACACACTACAATGGTTCCATCGGCACAGATCGTTGGGTAGAAAGGGTGTCCCCAGCACTTCTGGAACGGGAGGCCTTCTCCCTCGTTGCGAAGCATATCGATGAACTTGAAGCCCAAGGTATATATCTTGAAGGACTTTTTCTCGTACCACTTCACCGCGATGAGCGCGTCGAAAAGCCGCTTGTCCCAGAATATCATGTTGGGGTGGGTGACTCTATCAGCCGGAGGTATTACGATAGGCTTTATCTGGAAGTAGTCAAGACCTGGGATTTCCCGGAAGAGGCAGACAGATTTGATGAGGTCGAGGAAGTTGTCTGGTGTAAGGAGGAATGACACCCCCAGAGTTGTGCTCGAGTTACTCTGGACCTTTTCGTTACACAGAATTTTTATGTTCTCGATTAGAGCATCGAAATCAACGGCAGGAATCTTCCCATGCATCTTCTCGTATACAGCCTGGGACCCAGCATCTACGCTGATCCTACACCAAGTGCAGTCTGTCAGAATCGTTTTCCTTATCTTTGCCGCCGAAGTATCATCGGCTGTATTATGGAGTCGCGAGCCATTAGTAACTAATCCAATGTCGAACCCTCCGGCCCGGAACTCATGAATGATCCGACCTAAGTCCGAATGCAAGAGTGGTTCTCCTCCACCTGAGATGTCAATACCCCGAACTTGGAGTTTCCGTAAATCCTCGATGAGTTCCGGCAGAAGGTCCACATTAAAGTCTACATTAGTGAAGGTCTTGTCTCGGTCGGGTATTCCAAAGGTGCATGCCGGACAGCGGTGGTTACACCGATTCGTCGGATGAAACTCCACGGTAATCGGCCCGACTTTTTGCGGTTCGGCCTGGAAAACAGCCAGCTTGTCATGATGCCACTGAATCTTCGTCCCCGCAAAATGTCCCTGACTTTGAACGGGTATGCGGTCCTTGAACTCGTTGAGATTCTCGCGCTCCATGTCGAGCATGATTTCCTTGAGTTTGTTCATGGCGCGAGGTGGAAAATTGCCTAGGTTATCAGCCGAAACAAACGTGGAGTAGTCGTCGATGTTTACGTCCAACTTTTTGCAGAATTCCAGTGCGGTCAACGCCAGTTCCTGTCTCACCTGCTCGAGAATGTCACTGGATATCGACATTTGGGCAATTCCCTTCACATAGATACGAGCGACAACTATTTATTGTAAGTTCCATATAAGATGCCTACATGGCATATACGACTTTCCCATATAAGAATTTACGTCTATACGCCAAATTCGAAATCCGAATCCTTCAGGGCCGGACCTAGACGGCATCGAAGCTCGAAACAAATTCCAAATACAAATTACCAAAACCTCAAAGAACAGAAAGGGTAACATGAGTGGTTTTTTCACTATTAAATTG
>CAZKOQ010000174.1:0-7024 GCA_964554425.1 uncultured Pirellulales bacterium
AACCCTGCGGACACCATCATTTCAGGTGATACAGTGTTTGTTTCTTCCGGGTATAACCACGGCTGTGCTCTATTAAAAATCGAGGGTGACAAGGTTACCGATGTCTGGCGCAATAAGAATATGCGGAACCACTTCAATAGCTGTGTGCTGTGGGAAGGGGACATTTATGGATTCGATGAAAGCGAACTGAAATGTCTGGATTTTAAGACAGGTGCGGTAAAGTGGTCGCAGGGGGGTCTTGGAAAAGGGAGTTTGATGGTTGCGGATGGCAAGCTGATTATCCTAAGCGAGAAGGGCAAGTTAGTTATTGCGCCGGCTTCGCCGGATGGATTTAAGGAGCTTGCCGGCGCCCAGATACTCAAGGGTAAATGCTGGACTATGCCGGTCCTGGCTAACGGCAAGATTTACGCTCGCAATAATCCCGATGGCCAGCTTGTTTGTGTTGACGTGAGCGGCAAGTGACAAGGTCAGATAGTTGATTTAAGATTTCAAATTTCAGATTTCAAATTCGCGCGTGTGTTCTGACTTGGATGGGGAGGCAGGAAGAAAATGGAGGTGTGGAAAATGCTGTTTCGAGCAAGAAGACAAATTCCGTCCGTTTGTCCCAAAACAGGCAAAAGTCTTGTGCACAGAAAAAAATATTTCTGGCTAAAGTGGTTATTTCCGGTTGCTGGGTTGTTGTCGCTTATCTGGTTTTTGCTTCGCGTGCTGCCTAAGCCATCTCGTGCGACATATCCCTGCCAGCGTGTAGCGGCGCCTATTGCAAGCGGATTTGTGATTTGGATTACGGGACTAATTGGTTCTACTTTAGCTTACCACAAAGCCAGGCGACTATTTCACCAATCCCGGTATGTTGTTGCGGCTGCCTGTGCCGTTGTCGGCGTTATGATTATCTGGTGGGCGCTGAGTATAAATGCAAGCGGACCGGCAGGGGCGGCGTGGACGCCGACCGACCTGCCTAACAGCCCGATGGGTGTGGCGAAAGGTATTTATCCCGGACGGGTTGTGTGGATTTATGACCCCAATGCGACCAGTTGGAACGGCTCTACCGGAAGCTGGTGGAGTGATAGTAATACAAATCAAGTCATAGTTAATTCTATGGTATCTAAATCCATCCAGTATCTGACGGGCGAGGTAACTGATGCAAAGGCGTGGGATGCGCTTTTTAGACACTTTAACCAGAACCACGGCTTCGGTGACATTGGCTACCAGAGCGGAGAAAAGATAGCCATTAAGATTAATATGAACCAGCAGGACAATCGGAATGCATGGGGAGCTGGTGCCGGCATGCCCAGCCCACACGTTATTTACGCCCTTTTGGACCAGTTGATAAATGTGGCGGGTGTGCCTGGCTCTGCGATTACTATTTACGATGCTGCACGGTATATCGGCGACCCGATTTATAACAAGGTTACAAGCAATTTTCAGGGTGTTACTTTTGTGGTTAAAAATACCTGGGCCGGTTACGGACGTATCGCTGCAACTCACGATGCCGCTAATCCGGTCTATACGAAGGCGCCGACTGCATACTTGCCGCAGTGTGTTACCGGAGCCAAGTACGTGATAAATACGGCGCTACTCAGACCTCACCAGATGTATGGTATAACATTGTGCGGGAAGAACAATTTTGGGTCGGTCTATTTTCCGAACAATGGCGGCTGGACACCTTCGCCGCTGCACGACTACGGCCGGCGTGAAAACGGTATGGGAACATATAACTGCCTGGTTGAGCTGAACGGACACAAGCATCTATCTGGAAAGACGCTACTGTATATGATTGACGGACTGTATCCGGCAGTCCATCAAAGCGGCAATGTAATAAAATGGCAGACCTTCGGCAATGACTGGTGCTCCAGCATTTTTGCATCACAAGACCCGGTGGCTATTGATTCTGTTGGATTGGATTTTATGCGAAATGAGCCGGGATGTGACGGCAATGTAATCGGTAATCCGGACAACTATTTACACGAGGCAGCTAATGCAGACAATCCTCCTTCAGGAACGATTTATGACCCGGAACGTGATGGAAGCCGGCTGGCGAGCTTGGGCGTTCATGAGCACTGGAACAATGCGACTAACAGGCAGTATTCTCGAAACCTTGGCACAGGCAACGGAATAGAACTGGTAACGCGGACGTGGACAAATCCCGCCGGCGCCGTTCACAATCTGACTGCCGGGAAAAAATATGACTATATTCAGTATGCCATAAATGAGGCAGGGATTGGTGATGAGATAGTTGTTGGCGAAGGAATTTATTATGAAAACATCAATTTCAAAGGTAAGAACCTGATTGTCGGGTCAACTGCACCTAATGACCCAAACGTTGTGGCCGCTACGATTATAAATGGGGATGCGGATAGCGCAGCAGTAACATTCTTCGGCGGCGAAGATGCGAGCTGCCTGCTCAGTGGTCTTACCGTTACCGGTGGAAATTGTGGGATTTACTGTTACAGCAATAGCAGCCCGGTCATTCAAAATTGCGTTGTTGATAAGCCGGGCAGCGTCGCTATTGAAATGGGGCGAACCAATAAGCCAGCGGTTGTTGACTGTAATATTATCGGTGAGGTCAGGGTGCGTGAGGTTGAGAACCTAACGACCTTTCAAAAATATGATTATATCCAGCCCGCAATTGATGAGGCGTCTGCCGGTGACCAGATAGTAGTAAGTAAAGGAACTTTTTACGAGAATGTAGATTTCAAAGGTAAGAGATTGACGCTGAAGTCATCGGAGCCTGATGATTCGGCAGTTGTGGCAGACACTGTTGTCAAAGGCGGCAATCAGGTTGTGACCTTTTTGAGCGGTGAAGATGCAAACAGTGTTCTGAGCGGCCTAACAATAGCCGACGGGCAGAGGGGTATTTTTTGTTCCAGCTCGGCTCCCACAATTTCGAAATGTATAATTACTGCAAACAAAACGGCGGGCATATATACATATCTGTGCATTTCCAGGGTAACAAACTGCATAATTGCCGGCAATGACGGTAGCGGTATTTATGCTGATTATGACAGCAATATGTCGATTGCCAACTGCACGATTGTGGGCAACAAGAATTCAGGTATTAACCTAAATAAAAGTGTGCCGATGGTAGCTAACTCTATTTTGTGGGGTAACTCACCCAAACAAATCACCGGTACACGCGGCACGGCTGTGGTTACTTATAGTGATGTGCAGGGCGGCTGGCCAAGCCCCGGCAACATCAATGTTGACCCATGCTTTGCAGATGCAAGCAAGAGTGACTATCACTTGCTGTCTGCTGCCGGCCGGTGGGAGCCGCGACAGAAGTATTGGGTATATGATGCGAACACGAGCTTCTGCATTGATGCCGGTGACCCCAATTCAAATTGGACCGGAGAATTGTGGCCCCACGGCAAGCGGATAAATATGGGTGCTTATGGCGGGACGGCGGAAGCAAGCATGTCACCATTGACGTCAGGCAATCCAGGTGATTTGAACAACGACGATACTGTTGATATGCTGGACTTTGCCAAATTGGCTACCGACTGGGATACTGACGAGCCGCTAAGGCGTGGGAACCTTGACCGCCGGGGGTCGGTCGATTTTAATGACCTGGCTATCTTTGTGGAAAATTGGCTGTGGCGGGAATAATGACAGGCGGGAAGCGGTGGTAGAGAGGGAGAACTGTATTGGCGGGTGGTTATGTGGATTGTTCTTTGAGGTGTGAGAGGATCTGCGAAGCGGCGCGAGTAACACAGAAGGTTTTCTCCAGAATCGAGCTTGCGTTTCGACCCATCTGTCTGCGTAGCTGTGCGTTTGTGGCAAGCTGCAGCGCGTAATTGCAGAATTTATCGTATTCACCACTTAGGCAGACAAAACCAGCGCCGGACTCCTCCAAGAGTTGCTTTAGGTCGTTGCCTGGATTGACGGATGCAAGAATCGGCATAGAAGAATACATATAGCCGAGCATTTTGCCGGGGAAATTATGTGTTGTAAGTTTGCGGTTCAAAGAAATCAGCCCCACATCGGATACTGAAAGCATACCAAAGTATCGCTCCTGAGGCACCGGCGGATGAATTGAAATATTGTTCAAGCGGTTTTCCTGAATTTTGGCTTTAAGACGCGGCACTTCACTTCCTTCGCCTACAAGCAGAAAATGTATGTTTGAGTGGTCACGCATACTCATTGCTAAGTGAACGATATTGTCCATTTCCTGGGCGATGCCGATGTTACCACCGTAAATGAAGACGATTTTATCTTGAAGGCCCAGAAGCACTCGGTCGTTTTGATAGACACCTTTTTTGCCGTTTATCGATATCCAGTTATACAACACTTCCAGCTTATACTTGTTTTCGAGTCCTCGGTGTGTAAAGTATTCGAGATTACCGGGTGATTGCACGCCGATTATGTCCGCAACTTTATATTGCTGCCTCTCTTTGTGGCGGAAAAACTGACAGACCGGACCTTCTTTTAGAACGCCAATGTCCACTGCCCATTGTGGAAAAATGTCGCGCAGAATCAGATATGCCTTGCAGTTCCATAGTTTTTTTAGTTTTTGGACTAACTTTCCAAAGAAAATGGTAGGGGAGTAAAAAACAATCAGGTCGCAGCGGTTGGCGCGAAAGAAGTCCTTGCCTGCTTTCCAGATGACCGAAGATAGTCTTGCCTCGTTGACGGCTCTGATAACTTTACTGATTTCTTTAAGCCGGCCGGTCCGGACCCGCAGGACCGTTATTCCTGCCTCGAACGAAGTCTCAAGAGGCCCGGCCAGAGTGCTGTCAGGTGCAACTATGATTACCTTGTGGCCCTGCAGGTGGAATTCGGCGGCAAGGTCGTGAATCAACTGTGCACTTGACTTTGTGCCGGGAAGATAGTAATCGACAAGAAGGAGTATATTCATTTTATTGGTAGCCGTTAGGGTCCTTACCATATTGTGATAGACTTGTCGAACACGATAGTTTTGTATCTATAGCTCTTTTAGTTGTTGGGAAATAGTTGAAATGTCTAATCTGCTATTTAATTTCTTGCAAGTTGTTAAGGTGCGGTCAATTGAAGGAAGTGATTCTAATTTTTTGATGCTCAAATTTAAGTTGAACCTGGCGTTTATCAAATTCAGCAAGTCATATTTGGAGACCGTGTTAGAAAAGATATGAAACGAATCTTTTTTGAACCAGTTGTTTATTATGATTTTGTCACAGATTTTGGCGTATTGCTTCGTTGTGATTCCGTTCCACAAGTGGTTTGTAAAGCCGTTGACCTCTTTACCTTTTTGGGACTTAGCCCACTCGATAAAGCTGGCTTTTTTGTGTATTTCTTCTCCAATTATGCTGGTCCTGAGGACCATACAATTTACCGGCTCTCCCAGGGATTTGGTTTTCCCGTAGAAATCTGAGCAATCGTGAGGTGCATTTTCGTTGTAATTGCCGTCTATTCCTGAGAAAACGCCGTCGCTTGTGATGTGGATTAGCTTGTATCCCTTTTTGTTGCAGTAGTTGGCCAGCTCGTGTGGGGAAATGGAATTTATTTTGATAGAGGCAACCGGGTCAATGTCTATGAAGGGCTTGGTAATACCGATGCAATTGATGATGTAGTCGCATTGTGGAATTTTATTGAAACTATCTACAAGCGGGTCAAAGTAAAACTTATTTTCCCCGTATGAGAAATTTTCACTTCTATAGGATAGATAAACGTTCGTCCCGCCGTATTTACTAAGGAAATAATTCCCGACGGCGGTACCCAGCATGCCGGTGCTTCCAAGGATTGTAATTTTCACTTATATCCCTTTTATTTGTACTCGACTTTCCAGATATTCCATTTATCCCACGGGAAACGGATGTCATCATTTTGGCTCTCGGCCAGGGTTGAGGTGGAAAAATATTGGACAACGGTATCTTCCTCCAGATTCATAAAGCCATTGGCGTAGTTTGGCGGCACCCAGAGGACTTTTGGGGCCTTAGATGAGATAACGAATTTAGACACCTCTTCCGTTCCCAAATTGACTGCTCCGACCAGGGCTGTTCCTTTGGCAACATAAATGTATTTGCCTTCGTGCTTGTGGGCGTGCCAGGCCCTGACAAAGTTTAAGGCGTGATTTTCTACCTGGTAGAACCTTTTTACGCCTGCAAAGTCAAAGTCATTCACAAAGGTTACTGTTCCTCTGTCGTCGATTGTTTTTCCGCCGGTAAATATTTTGGTTTTTTTGTCGTTGTCCATATAACCGCTCCGAAGTCATAAAAGCTGCCTGATAAAATGAGTTAGTATATTGTCATAGTTGGTGTATGTATTCTGAGTAATTGCATTTTGAAACTCGCCTGCTTTCGGGAATCCGGCGTACCAATGGATTCCTATAGTTTTATCCACAAGCCGTTTCAATGCTTTACCTGCGGGCATTGACAATATATTTTCTCGCCACCTGAGTGGATAGACAATACGCATAGGAATATTGAAAATTCCAGGGTCACTCATATCGACAAATTTCCTGTAGAAGGGACTGCCTATCGCTTGAATGTTCTTCTCTTCAACCTGTGGTTTGGCTTCCTTAAAAAGCTTTTTGAATACAGTGTTGTCCGGGCAGGCCATTAAAAAACCTATGCTGTGAAACTTGCGTCTTATAAGGTAATTAGAATGAAAGCACAAATAGGTTGTATATTCTCTCGGCTTAAAAGCATTAGTAAGGGGCTTAAAAAATAATATGTCCATATCCGCCCACAAGCCACCATCAGTTGACAAGAGGTGCAGGCGTAAGTAGTCTGATTTTATTACCTCCGGAACATCGTTCGATATCCCTATTTTCTCAAAATCAACAGTTTTCCTTTGAATATTGCCTGGCAGCTTGTTCCAGAAGTCATCAGTGTTAATCTCGTGTTTGTTCTCCGGAGTAGTCCAGGAATATCTCCTGCTGACAGATACTGGGTCGTATAATGTGATTTCCCATTCGGGGTTAAGTTTGTTAAACGAAAAGACTGTCATATATCGTAGAAAAGGAAGAATTTTCCCTCCCCAGTAAAAATGAGCTTTCTTTGGAATGTTCTTCATTTACAGTCAGCCCTCCGGCCGGTTTCTTTCCGGG
>CAZKOQ010000175.1:0-7022 GCA_964554425.1 uncultured Pirellulales bacterium
CACCATGACCAACGAAGGCAAAAATCTGCACGGGTTAAACGATTATTTACTTTATGTTTTTAATAAATCATTGATAAATAAAGACTTATAGAACGAGAATTTTATAAAATTAGTAGATAATGATCTCTTCGGTTGTAGTGAGGTTGTATAGGTCAACCGATGAAAATCGGGCCATTTCAGGTCATATCAAAGCTGCAATCGCTGCGATATGTGCGCCACGAAAGCTGATGTGGACAAACTGGACATTCCAGTCTGGCCAAAGCATTTGGTCGAAAAGGAACCTCTGACTATTCTAAAGAAAGTTCTGTATTAGAAGATGTACATGAGCTTAATAACACACAAACGCAATGAGCAAAACCACGAGGCCCGACGGTCCTTCCGGCGGTTGTATTCCGGCAAATCTGTGTGATATTCTTATTGATTACGACAGTCTGACAAAGGTTGGGTCTTTCCTACAACGAAAACATCGTCGGCACGGCACTCAGCTAACGAAAAGACTTTTAGAAGAAAAATCAGGATCTGAGGTAAGATTCACACCCAGCTTTCTTAACCCAGCCTCATCCCCAGTTGTGGGAATATGAGTAATATGAACTTCACACCCCCGGAGCTCCTTCAAATGCTCGACAGCCATCTGGGCCGCAGGATTCGATATAGCACTGATGCTCAGGGTGATTAATGTTTCTTCAAGGTCAAGACTAATCATTCTCCCATTCAGGATTTCCTTCTTCAGGAATCGCACAGAATCTGTAATATTCTGTGGCAACAGATGCATTTGTTTCGGCAAACCAGCAAGATACTTCGTGGCGTTGATAACTAGGCTCGACGCCGCGTGCATGAACGGAGAATTCTCGCCAGTAACAACGGTCCCGTCCCGGAGCTCGATGGCGGCACCGCAAAAAATGCCCTCATTACCCTTGCCACTCTTCTGCGCTTTTAGGGCGGCTTGTCGTGCCGGTAATACCACGACTCTGTCTTCCACCCTAGCACCAGTGTTTCTCATTATGAGTTCCGACCTCTCCAGTATTTCTCTGTCGACTAACCCCATTGCGTATTCGCAGGCACACCTGAAATACCTCCTGATGATCTCCTGGTGCGCTGCTTCCTGGACCGCCTCGTCATCCACGATTCCGAAACCAGCACGGTTGACCCCCATATCAGTCGGAGATTTATAAGGGGATTCCTTGCCTGTGATTTTTTCCATGATTCTCTTTAACAGCGGAAAAGCTTCGATATCACGATTGTAGTTGACCGCTTTTTCGTTATATGCTTCCAAATGGTGATAGTCGATGCAGTTCACATCCTGGAGATCGACCGTTGCTGCCTCGTAGGCAACGTTTACCTTATGTTTCAATGGCAAATTCCAGATGGGAAATGTTTCGAACTTGGCATACCCGACTTCATTCCCGTTTTTGTATTCATGGTACATTTGGCAAAGGCAGGTGGCTAGTTTGCCGCTGCCTGGTCCGGGCCCGGTCACAACTACGATTGGATGCTTGGTATTTATCGGTTCGTTTTCACCATAACCTTCGTCGCTTACGATGGTGTCAACATCCGTAGGATAACCCTTGGTAGATTTGTGCGTATAGACGAATATTCCCCTCCGTTCAAGCTTGTTCTTAAACGCCTTGGCTGAGGGCTGGTTTGCATACCGCGTAATGACCACGGCCGTAACGTTGATGCCCCATTCCTTGAAGTCATCGATTGTTTTCAGTGCGTCTGAGTCATAGGTAATACCGAAGTCAGCCCGCACTTTCTTTCTCTCAATGTCCCCCGCGTAGATACATAGAATAACATCTATCTTGTCGCGTATTTTCTGCAACAATCGCATCTTAATGTTCGGATCAAATCCTGGAAGCACCCGTGCCGCATGATGGTCAAACAGAAGTTTCCCGCCGAATTCCAGATACAGCTTATTGTTGAACTGATTTACACGCTCAAGGATAGCCGCCGTCTGTTCCTGTAAATATTTTTCATTGTCAAAACCTGTTCTTACCGCCATATTATTAACGTCCTTTTTATTACGCTTACAATTTTGCGTCCTCTTCTTGAGATATTTAGGATAACTTGACCTCCCTCCAGCTTTTTGTACCATTTGTTATGAGATTATTTCACGTCTAATCTCTCAGTCTTGAGTAAAGCGGAGGGTACCGTGGCCTTACTTAAGACACATTGCTGCAAACGCCATCGAGGCCATATAGGCCAAGTTGCTGTGCGATCGGCAGTAATTATAATCCATTCGCCAGTAATCGACAATACATCTTGACTCATCGAGCCTACACTCGGATGGGCGTTTGTTGCCATTTGTAAATCTGCATGGCCAAGAAGCACACGGATATATAAAACGGTTGCATTTTTTATGTTTTTTATAACTCACTGATAACACAATGCTTATGAAATGAGCATTTTTGCAAAATTGGCAGATAAAAAGTTGTATGGTTGTATAATGGTTGTAGTTCTTTTTAGGCTGTTTTTCTCAAAACCATGTCACCATGTCAGCAGTTCATAATTCATAACTAATTTTGTCCGCATTCGTTTTTTTAATCTATTGCTAATAGCGATGACTGTATATGTAGAATTGAAAAAGAGTCGACCAACTCAGAAAACCAATTGCCTGCAAAACTACATTTTCTACCAATCTGACTTCGGATGAGTTTTTATATACTACGGTGTCCTGCAATGTGCTTTTCTGGCCGTCATTTCTTTGCTCTCGCTGTCCTTGGGTAGGATAGCGTGAAAGGAAACGCGAGGGGGTGACATATGAAATTGAAGCCGCTTGCTCGACATACTTCGCAACATTTTCTCCACTGTGTCTGTAGATTCAAACATGTAGTTTTGGCTTCGGCAGGATTTAGGACATAAGGCGGAAAATGTGGTAACCGCCTTTTATGACATGTGTTTTTCCAGTGCCTTGCGTTCCTCTTTATTAAGCGGTTGCTTGTCACGAGCAGCCGCCACGTTGGTTTGGAGATGTTCGAGTGAGCCCATGCCAACCAAAGCCGCCGAAATCGGTAACCCAAGGGCGTAACGAATCAACATCTCTGCCTCAGTCTGGCGAGGTGCATCATCATGGTTCGAAGCACCGTCATTTTTGGCAGGATTTCCGGCGGCCAGCGAGCCAAGGCCGCCACCCATTACCTTCATAGCCAGAATCCCCATCTTCTTCTTTATGGCGAGAGGAAGGACCAGCTCCTGATAAGGGCGCCTCTTCATAGTGGGATTGAACGTTGTCAGGACCGTGTCGAAATCGAACAACTCAATAGCACGACGCATAGACTCAGAACTTTCGTGTCCTGTCACGCCGATGAATCGTGTAACCTTTTCGTCACGCAGTTTATGCAGGGCCTTTAAGACACCATCGGGCTTGTCCCACTTCGTAAAGTCTTCGTTTGCACTAACTCCGTGTATCTGAAGAAGGTCTAAATGGTCTGTGCGCAGCCGATTAAGACCGGCCTCGATATCCCTCATAGCCCCATCGTAGGAGCGGTTGCCGGTTTTGGTTGCCAGAAAGACCTCTTTGCGCCGGGTCGCCAGCACTTCACCGAAGTTTTGCTCCGACTGACCGTTGCCATACGCGGGTGCAGTGTCGAAGTAGGTAATCCCGGCATCAAGGGCGGTGTTTGCAAGCTGGGCAGGATGGAATTTTGCCGTTGGCGGGTCTTTCATAGTTGGAAAACCACCCAGAATCAGAACACTGACCTCAACGCCCGTTTTTCCTAAAACGCGTTTTGGGATGGCGTGTTTATTTAGCTTTTGCTGTTCTTTGGATTTATAGCCGGACTTTGTCTGCACACATGATGTCCCGGCGGCGACCGCTGCTACCAGCGTTTCTATAAATTGTCGTCGATTCATTTCTTGGCTCCATACGTTCTGTCTACGTTCATTGGCACAAAACCTCAGGTGAAATCGTAGCCCACACTACTTGTTCACGCAATGTTTTTTCTATAGATTCTGTTCGCAAGTAAGAGGAGTATCTGGTTCTCTGTGTCATTGTTCAGTAACCATTTCCTCTCTTCGATTCCCTGGTTAAGTGTCTTTATAAAGGATGAGTCTTGTCGATGCCGGTCCGGTCTGTCTTTTAGAAACCAAAAGGGTATTATGGGTCTCGGTCAGGCCTTCATTTACATTTCGCATCAGTTCTATGTTGTTTCGCAAAGCACAAAGCGCTCCGGCTCTATGGCGCTGCACGAAATACTACTTTCGGTAGGGCAGATAATAGGATTCGTAGCAGGCGGGTATCTGGCAGATTTTTTCGGCAGAAATGAAAAAGAGTCAACAAATTAAAAAACCAATTGTCTGCAAGGCTACATTTTCTATAAACCTAAATTCTGATGAGTTTTTATATACTACGGTGATCTACGGTTTGTTTTTCTGGCTGTTGGTTTCTTTACTGAGCGAGGGTTGGGAGGCTAATTGTGTAGGGACTGCCTGGTAACGCAGAAATTAGCAGGTAATCTCCATAACATATACATTGCCTCCCCCGCCTGATTTTCTTCCAAGAACATGATAGTATCCAGTGGTGCCGGAAGAAACCAGTATGTCAAGCTCGTCCCCCTCAAAAACTTCCGATAAATAAGTGGCTTGTGCAGAACGGATATTCCCGCTGAATTCCAATGTTCTTCGCAAAGCGTCAATACCCCATCGCACATATTCTGTGTTGTTCACATGCCCGTTTAAGTCAATTGAACTGTAGGGAACACGCACTCGCTCAGCTTCTCTATAATCAGTTCGTAATTCTAATCTTTTCAGCTCTTCAGATATCGCTTTGGGTCCAGTTTTTGGCAATCCTAAATCGAGATGGAATATATTCTTCGCTCGGTTGTTCTGTTTGCCCAATACCAGCCATTCACTACTGGCCCTGAACAACTCGCAGCCATATCCATCTCTGCCGATAAATTCTCTTGTAGCTATCAAACGAGTATAACCACTTGGCCATGTTTTTACCCCAACCTCATCGTTCCATTTCGGAAGCTTGGTAATCTCTATCCTGATATTCGAAAGCACCCAATAACCGTTTATTTCATTCAATTTTCCATATCCAAACCCAAGTTGTTCTGCATGGACTGCTGCAACCTCCTGTAAATACTGCATCAGCGAATTTGTCTTGATGTTGCCATCAGCTTGGCATTCATAGGTTCTGACCGTGAATTTGTCTTCTCTGACATCCATAGCTTTGCTCGGTCCTCGGTTATTCGTATCATACTATTGGTTGATTGAATCCATCCCATTATCATTCCTATATCTGTTTTTTACAATGATGCAGCGCCGATAAATGACCAATTGTGGATAAAGAAAAAATCTCAAAAAGTCAGCTCTGTGTTTTGCTAACGATTCGATAACTCGACCAAAGTTACTGATGCCATTCACCCACGAAAGGATCATAGAATTGCTTCCACTCCCGCTTATACCATACTGGAGCTGATGGGAATCCTTCCTGAGCTAAGGCGTCTACCGCTACGACATAATAGCGACGGGAATTATTACCCGCTGATGGGTCTGAAAATGTCAAATCGCCAATTGGTTCTATGGTCATTCTTACAATCGGGTCTTGGTCCCAGCGCCCGTCGAGACGGTAGATACAGTAGCCCCTCAAACTTCTTTCCGGATTCGCAGCCCATTTGAGATGACATGTCATTCCATCTTCTTTGGTAAAAACCCCTCGGGGCGCAGAAGGAATCGTCAGGAAATACGGTGAGGGACCACTTTCGACACCGAGTGCGTTGACGGCACAGACACGGTACGCAAAGACCGTGAAGCGGTACATCTTGCCTGCATTGTCCAAGTGTTCATTAGACAAACCCTGCTCCAGTACTGGTGTACCTTCAACCAGACGAGGTTTTGTAAGATCAACGTTATCTCGAAATGAGGTATGCTTAATCAACTCAGGGGTAATTCGCTTAAATGGACCGATTCGCCGCATCGAACCCACTGAAGGATCGGGCAAGGGGCGCACTCGTGACTTCAATCGTTTGAGCTGGTCCTCTGTCCAGACTTCGACATTTGCACGCTCAACGTAATAACCCATTATGTCGCTTGCCTTTGGTGGGGTCCATTCTACATGCACCTCATTTTCCGATAGTACTGATACAACTGCATCCTCAACTATCCTCGGCTGTGTGCGGACCTTTATACTCGGCTCACTCAAACGGTCGTTGTTAGCTGCGCTGACCGTATAGTAATAAACTATTCCGTGCTGTAATCCTGAGTCACGATACCTTGTCTGGTTGGCATCTACTGAAGCAATTTGTCGGTAGTTAACTGTCCAGGGATGCTCGCCAGTTCCGCGATACACCAGGTAGTGATTTATACCCTTTGACAGACTCAGCTTCCATGTAATTGCGGCACCATTAGTAGTGGTCGTCACTTGCAATTCTGTTGGAGGCAGTAACAAAGTCTTAAAATCGGCTTTTGGGTAGTCGAAGCAATATGTCCAAATTTGCTGCTCCGGTGGCACTGGTTCTGAACTTGTACGGTTCTCTAGGATACTTAGGCCAATGTCAGATGCATAGACTAATACTCGAGCTCGATTACCAGTAGAATCAGGCTCTTGGGACGGGTTCATCTTCGTCCACATATTCGTACTAGTGTTGTAAGCCCATGTCTCCAAGCGGTGCTTCGCATTTTCATCCTTTCCTTCGGTGATCTTTACAACGGCTAAAACCACCTTGTTCAGCGAATCGTATGCGCACACAGCATCGTTCTCATTGGTCGGTGGGAGCATAGCTGGTTGTAGATTGCACCACTGATTTTTACTTAAGTCATAACCCCAAGTATGTTGGTCGTCGCTGAATTGTGCACCAAATAAAATATGCAGCTTGTGAGCTACATCATACACCATGTTGCCACCACTTCGGAAAGGTGGCTCATTCGCAGGATTCATGCGCGTCCATTTATTGATTTGCGGGTCATAAACAACCGTGCCCTCACGATTACCCTCCCCACCGAAAAGCACAATGACTTGCGAGTCACTGTCCCAAGATGCACAACGCAGAGGAGATACCTGGGGAGCAGGAACTGGGCAAAGG
>CAZKOQ010000176.1:0-6985 GCA_964554425.1 uncultured Pirellulales bacterium
ACTAGAAGCATTATCCACTAAATTATCGTAGGCATCGTAGGCTTCCATATAGACCGTGTCAGTACTTGTATACCATGCCTCCACATAATTGCTGGGAAGATCTACAAAATCCACTCTGATCTGGTCAAAAGAATAGTCAGCCCAGATAATGGCATCTCCCGAGTGGGGTGGGTACTCGGTATCGTTATAACCATACCTGACCCTGTCCATGACGGTAACGTCAGGGCCAAAAAACAAATCGGGGTAATAGCTACCCAAATTTTGACCTCCACCCCAATAGAGATATGTCTCAGGGATACCTTCAAAATCCCTGACTATCAGGGTTCCGCACACCTGGCACACACCACCCAACGCCAACACCAGAACTATCATAAGTGTTATGGCACGCCTTCCAAACAGAAACATCGAATTTTGTGGTTTCCTGCAAGTTTTCATCTTTTACTCCTCCTTTTTCAATTGGCCCCCCCTGCTTTCTTGCGAAAGCAAGAAGAGGGGACGGTTCTTAATTCATCTCAACTGGGACCGTCCCAGCCAAAAATCTAATTCCCTAACTTTCATTTCTGCGTTTAGTTAATGAGCTTAGGGTAGGTGTAAAGTTTTTGTTCTTTTCATCACGAGATCCTTTCATGAACATCCTCTTTTACAATAACGCCAATTGTTTTTCCCACGCCCTTCTTGTTATGGGCGCGCAGACTAACCCCTTTTTCCATCCGTGTTTGGATTAAAATGGTTTTTGGGGGGAAAGCTTGAAATGAGAATCCAACAAACTTTCTCACCACTCCTCCATGAATACAAGATACTATGTATCAGATTAACCGAAAGATGTCAAGAGAAAAATGCAAAAATTATGGGACTTTTTGGGATGTGGGATGGGAAGGGAATATTAAATGATGGATAAGAGTAAGAAGGACGAAGTAAGAAGAGCAAAGTGCTAAGGATGAACGACGATTCACAAACCACGAATCACGCCCTGCGTTTTCTTATCAATGCTATGCCACCCAGAGCCAATAGGGCGATGGAGCACGGTTCGGGAACGCCAGTTAGTTCAAGATTATCGAATATGAACCTGCCGTTTCCCGCAAGCTCCATGTCCTCCACGCGAAACTCGACAATCGGCTGTCCTTCAATCGCCGATAAAGACGATAAATCGTAGCTAAAACTATGCCATGCGTCATCGGCAATGATTGGCCAATCAGCCAATATGTCCTCCCAGTCCACCGCCCCGCCAACTCTATAATGCAGGTCAAAGGTCGGCGTTTCCTCGCTCTTATAATCCCACCTGATTGAAATATCTCTCCACCCCGTTGTATCAATCGTCAAAACCCACTCGGCATCCGGACCGGTAACCCTTATATCGTCCCATGCTCCCGCCTGGCCTGCATCGTGATGAACTCCAGCCGCATCTGTATAGGCCACACCATTCTTGCCATTTATATCTTTCTCGCCGCCCGATATAACCAACGTGGGCACGCCGGTCACATTCTCTGTAGTTGGAACCTCTGTATAAAAAGCTGAGCTTGGCCCGAAATCCCAGATAGCCATTAAGGCAGCGCCAGCCGGCCTCCCCAAACCCGCCAGTAATATGATAGCAGCCAATATCCTAAACCTTCTCATTCGTTACCTCCTGCCTCTTTCCCCCTTTTTTTTGCCCTACCGTCCTGCTACACTTTAAGTCCTTCTCATAACCAATATTTCGCTGTTTTCAACTCAAATAAGCCAACTTTTATAGGAGTTTAGCACAAAATAAAGCTGCTTCTGCCTCACTCCTAAACTGATTTTACAATACTGGAAAAGACCCAAAATGTCAAGAAAATTGTGGCATTCTCAGAAAACCATAATGTCTGTAAATATCACAAATTCCGTTACCTGACACTTTACCGCGGCAGCTTTGACACAAACCTGAAACTTCCCGACCCTACGAGATACACTGCCCTGCCGTCATCCATACCGACAAAATGCACCGCCTTTGCCTTCCCCGCGTGCAAACCGCCTTCGGTAACACTATCGGCATCCTTTGCCGGCACACATACCGTCGCCCTCGTGTTCGCGGGAATCACAACGTTAAGCGTAAACGTCCCATCCTCAACCCCGTTAGAAGCTCTTTCTGATAATGGAGCAGAGACCTCAGATACTTTGTTTCTAACGGGGTCAATCTTCCAATCGCTGACTATCTCGCCGTAAATGGATTTATATCGTGCCCTGGCATAATTCAAGCCGCCACCCGGCTTCGGCTCGATGCGGATTTGCTTATAACCGGGGCCATCGTTATCTATACCGGCGACCGTGTCGAACAGCCACCTGCCCACGGAGCCGAAGGCATAATGGTTAAACGAGTTCATACCCGGGTCCTGGAAGCCCTTATCTTGCGTCCAGCCGTCCCACCGCTCCCAGATAGTCGTAGCGCCGTTCTTTATACTGTAACCCCACGAGGGGAACGTATCCTGATTCAATAACCGATACGCCGCATCCAGATTACCGGTCTCAGTAAGTGCAGGCAGCAAATAGCTCAGCCCCACAAAGCCCGTGGATAGATGCCAATTTCTTTTCTTTATATCCTCAAGCAAATGCTTGGCCGCAAGCTCGCGTTTCTCCACAGGCAGCAAATCAAAGTGCAGCCCCATACAATAGCAGGACTGCGTGTCGCCCTTGATTCGCGCATCCTCTGCGACATACGCCGAATTCCACGCCTGCTTAATCTGCTCGAAGAGCTTCTGATACTTTATCGCATCTTCGGTCTTGCCGAGCGCAGCAGCCATTTTCGAGACAAACCGTGTGCTGGACGCGAAATACGCCGTCGCAATCACATCCTTGGGCGTATCGGAGCCGATTGATACCCAGTCGCCGTATCCATAAGCCGGCCGCAGCAGGTTCTCGCTATTCTTCTGCAAATAGGCAATCCACTTCTTCATCGACTCATAGTGTTTTTCGAGGACAGAGCTATCACCATAGACCTGGTAAATCGTCCAGGGACATATCACTCCCGCATCGCCCCAGGCGGGCACTCCATCGCCCATAGCAACCTTGCGCGGAGCGACATCCGGAAATGCTCCTTCCTTGCTCTGGGCGTCTTCGAGGTCAACCAGCCACTTCGTAAAGAACGCCGCTACATCCATATTGTATGTCGCCGTGCGTATAAAAATCTGCGCATCTCCCGTCCAGCCCAAACGCTCATCCCGCTGCGGACAATCGGTCGGCACCTCGACAAAATTGCTACGCTGTCCCCACACTATATTTTTGTAGAGCTGATTGACCATCGGGTTAGAACACTCAAAGGAGCCGACCACCGGCGTGTTTGAATGAACCACAACTCCCGTAATCACATCAAGCGGTGGCCGCCCCGGATAACCGGTTACTTCCACGTATCTAAATCCGTGATATGTGAACCTCGGCTCCCAGATTTCCTCACCTCGACCCGCTGTAATGTATGTATCGATGCACCGCGCCTCACGGAGGTTCGTGGTGTAAATAGTCCCGTCAGGATTTAGCATCTCCGCAAACCGCAGCACCACTTTCGTCCCTGCACCTGCCTTGACTTTTAGCCGGACCCAGCCGGCAAAATTCTGCCCCATATCAAAAACATATATGCCCTTCTGCGGCTCGGTAATTTTCTTCGGCTCAATCTCCATAATCTTCTGCACCGGCACACCGGGATACCATTGGAGCTGCCCCTCGACCTTATCGGTAACTGCAACAGCGCTCCACTTGGAATCATCAAAACCATTCTCTGCCCAGCCGGCCATCTCCTTGCGGGCATCGTATGTTTCGCCCATTAAGAAATCCGCCTCAAGATGAGGCCCATACATCGCCTTCCAGGAGCCATCGGTAATAATGGTCTGCCTGCTGCCGTCAGCACATTCAATCTCAAGCTGCACAAACAGCCGCGGCTTATCGCCATAATGCTCCCTCTTTTTGCCAAACCCGATGTATCCCGCATACCAGCCGTCGGCAAGAATCGCTCCGATGGCATTGCCGCCCTGCTTAACAAGAGAGGTAACATCATAACTCTGGTAATACACCCGTTTCATATAGTCCGTCCAGCCGGGCGTAAAATAATCCTCCCCGACCCGCTTGCCGTTTATATGCAATTCATAAAGCCCCAAAGCCGAGGCATAAACAACCGCACGTTTTACGGTCTTTTCAACCGAAAACGCCTTACGCAGATACGGCGGAGGAGGCAAAACCAATCCCTGCCCATCCACCTTCCCCCACGGACCTTCACCGCACGCAGCAATCTCCGAAGCCGTCGCCCAGCCGCCGTCATCGAATCCAGTATCCTTCCAGCCCGCCTGCTCGCCGTTAGATACTTTCCAGGAATGGTCGATTGAAATAGCAACCACCGTCGAGTCCTCAAATCCTACCACCAGCTTACCCGCAAGCCCAGCCGGATTGGGATTGTTACCCTGATTGGCTGCTGCAATCGCCAGACAATTTGTTCCCCCCGTCAATTTCTGGTCTATATCGAACGTGTATGGAGGACTCCATCCTGAGAACTTTTGCACCTCCTGGCCATTTACAAAAAGCGTCCCTTCGTTATCAACAACCAGGCGGAACCGTGCGTGCTTGATTTTTTTATCCGCTGGAATATCAAATTTACGACGGAAAAACCGTGTCCCCACCGGCGATTCTTTCTGCGGCTCACCTTCGGGAAACCACACCCATTTGCATCCTGCCAGGCCAAGCGGGTCGGCTTGCTTCTCGGCGTCCGCCGGCGGCGCATCATAACCTATCCATTTCGCCTGCTTATCCTGCGGACTAACAAGCCCCATAGACCACATCGCCGGCCCGCTCCACGCCGACGCCCCTCCCTCCTTATTCCACACCCGCACCTTCCAGTAGCATCCCATAAGGGACTTGAGCTCCTTACCCTCATATAAAACCTGATTACTACGGTCTGACCGAACCTGGCCGCTGTCCCACAGGTCGCCATAACTATCGTTGAGGTTATCATCGCTGCTGGCTACCAGAATCCTGTAGGCGCTCTGCATCTGTCCTCGCTCGCTTGACTCCATTATCCAGCTTAACCGCGGCTTAGCAACATCCACCCCCAGCGGATTAACACGGTATTCGCACCGCAGCTCCTTAACGCTTGTCTCACTTTTGGCCATCATAGAGCAACCACCAATAAGCAGTGCTGCGGCTGACAAAATCGAACCCAGCCATCTCATTTTAATAACCTCCATACTTGCAGACCGTCCCACCAATAAAACTTCAAACTCAAAATTAAAAACTATGGAATTTTTGTTCAAAAGTTTTTTACTTTGCACTTTAAGTTTTAAGTTTGTCCTGCGGTCACCGCCTTTTGTTTGAGCCGCCGTAGATAAACCGCATCTGCCCGACATTGGGAATAACAGCGAACCGAGAGCCGGCAAACGTCTTGAATCCGCTCGGCCAATAGACAAACATCGCCTTACCACCCAGATAATCCCGCGGAACAACCCCCTTGGTATATTCCTCTCCCCAATTTGCCTTGCCAGGCCTGTTCCAGTATCTGCCGTCTTCGCTGTTGGGGCTATTGTCACCGAGAACGAAAAACTCATCCCCTCCGAGTATAAATGGATTGCCCCGCGTGGCCCTGGGCGGCTCATCGCCAATAGCCCTCGGTTCCGTATAATGGATGTCACGGAACACTGCCACGTGAGAAAGCACGAGCTTGCCTGCGCCGAAAATCTTTATTTGCGGCTGTTTGCCCTGCGTTATCTGCCCGGCATCCTCAATACCACGCCCCAAATCATAAACCAGCCTCTCGCCGTCAAATTCGAGAATCAATTGATGGTCAACATTGGCAAACCTGACCATTGCCGGCGCCTTCGCCCCGCTCCCAATCTCAATCGACCTCTCGCCCAGTAACAATTCTTTACCGTCCAAAACCCTCATTATCCGCATTGCCACTTTGCCGTTCTCGTCCCCAAAAATGACGCAGCCCTTATAACAAATCCCGTACTTGCTCAGTTCAACTCCCGTCAGTCTCGCCGAACTGAGCTTTCCTGCATAAAAACGCACCATCAGGTCGTTGCAATACGGCATAGTCCTGTAGCCACCAAGGTCTTCGTAAGCGTAGGTGGTATTTACATCATTACCCTTCCGAGCGTCATAAGTCATCACGTTTATCCGGTCAGGTGGGCTGTCCAACTGAAATATCGTTGGATTGATTTCGTCTATTGTCCATCCGGAATTACCGGTATCAAACGGCTGCTGCCACCTATGGCCGTTAAATGACGGCTCATCAGAATTTACCGGCTGATAATCGTTATCATATACCGGCATCCACAATTCCTCCTGAACCTTTGGCGGCTTCCGGCTTATCTGCCCGTTGATATATACATCGCCGTCTATAATCTCAACGCTCTCTCCGGGCCGACCTACCAACCTCTTTATGTAGTTTATCTTTGGCTCCAGCGGATTCCTGAACACAATCACATCCCACTGCTTGGGCTCAAAGAACTGATAAATGCACTTGAGCACAAGAATACGGTCGCCGTTTGACACCGGCAGTTCCTTGCCCGGCATAGAATAATGACCACAGCTCGGACACCGAGTCGGCTCCTTAATCCTGACATTGCCGCTCGGCACCGTGTCCTCATCAAGACCGTATCTCTGGGGTCTAAAACCAAAATCGTATCTATACCCGCACTGCTCGCACCGCAGCCGAAAATGAGCGCCCTTCAGAGTGTCGGCCATACTGCCGGTCGGTATCCGGAATGCCTCCATCACAAACGCCCGAAACACAAACGCCAGTATGAACGCCGTTATCAGCCACTCGAAGGTATTGGCGACTTCAGCAGCTCTATCCGGCCTTTTTCGGGATACCCCCTCGGAGCCGACATTTCCCGCCTTGCTATCTGACATAGACGCCATCCCTCCTGCCAACCAAACCCCACCCACCTGCATCAAAGAAATTGAATGTGGACATCGCAGACATTTCCCAACAAAAACCGTTTCCCAATCACACCTTACCGGCTCACCCTAAAGTGGGCCTATCATTTAC
>CAZKOQ010000177.1:0-6949 GCA_964554425.1 uncultured Pirellulales bacterium
GGCGAAGACCTCCTTGATGTAATTTCTTCGAGAGACGGTACTGATATACCATTCTTCGCTGTCACGGATACCTTTGGGGTCTTTGAGCCATATCGCAGGCACAAAAGCAATGTCGCCAAACGCGGTCCCGGGAAGCCCCATAGCAATCGCAAGGTCGGTATTCTGGTAAAGCTCTGTTGCTTGTTGCTCATAGTATCTCAAATCCTTTTCATCGATGAGCGTAAACTCTTCAAGATTGTCGGCAGGATTCAGCTTGGCATCGTCAATGGGCTTTTGACGAATAATTGCGTCGAAGTAGAACCCACCTTTAGGCATACGGGCCGAAGCGGGCGCCGACCTGTCACCCTGTGGGTATTGCAGAATATCGCCGTCGGGCCGCGGCTCGGTATTAAACTTGCCGGGAACGAGCACGTTTGTTCCGTCGAATGTTCGCCAGGGCTTCCAATCGGCATTTTCAAAACCAAAGAAGTTTTTGGGACCCGGCAGATTAACAACATCAATACCAAGCGCCTCGCGGAGGTCAGCAGCCACTTCGCCGAGCATCTGGTACGGCTCAACGACTTTGACTGGGACGTCCGGCTTATCAAGACCGATCGCCTGGCGCAGCTTTGCAATGATACTGACGTGCGCACCGCTGGTGGCAGTGCCGCCCAAATCCACAGGGGCACGGTCCACCGGCTGATAGTTAAGGGTCTTGAGCACCCGCTCCCTGCCGGTCAGATGCACCTTATCACGGGAATGTGGTTTCATAAATTAGCTCCATCAGAACTCAATTAGTCGTATCCAGCCAACGATTCAAAATCTTGTTAGCAGGCAGGTGAGCATATTGTTTGTCCTGCCTATTGCCAGAAACACTCTTTTTCAATAATCTTGGATGATATTTTAAGAAAATATGGCTTGTCTGTGCAACAGTGCTCTTGAAAATATGTGATTATTGGAAGACAATCTCGAGTTTATGTCCAATGTTTTGTTTCAGGGAGACTTATGCTATGAAAACAATAATCTTACTAATTCCAGCTCTGGCGTTGGCCATATTGTTCACCTCTGCGGCAACTGCGGCTGAAAGTGTCCCCAAGAGCGAAACCAGGATTTCGGCAGCTACAACAGAAAATAGTAACAGTTCACAGCAGGATAAGCCCGATTTGGCAATAGCAAGGCTACGAATTCGAACTGCGGAACGCTCGCCCTACCCGATTCCCAGGTATATCACCGGCAAATTCTGCGAGCACCTTTTCTTCAACATTACCAAGGGAATGGATGCCCAGATTCTGGTGAACCCGACTTTCGCAGAGTATCCATTCTGGACCGGCCAGATGTCGCCAGATGGAGTGGCCACATTTCACTATGACCGCCAGCAGATTGCACAGCAAATTCGGCAGCAGGCGTCCCGCTGGGGCTGGTCTGAGTCGGAGATTGAAACGCTTATCCAATCGAACAACGACGGTTTAGCGTGCTGGTGGTCGAAAGTTGGAGCCATCCAGACCAGCCCTGACACCAGCCCTTATGGCGGTCGTGCTCAGCGAGTGCAAATAACCTCAGCCGGTCAGGGGATTGCACAATGGACATATCTACCTTTGCATAGAGTTAGAAGATATGAATTTCAGTTATTTGCTCGCTCACCGGATATATCATCCTTGACAGTGGGATTTTTTGCTCCTGATGGGAAGGATTATTTCGTGAAGACCGATGTGCCTGGTCTGACAAGAGAATGGAAAATGTTTGAGGGGATGGTAGAGATTCCTGCCAATCTGCCTGATGATAAATCCTACAAATTCGCACTGACTGCAAATACAACAGGACAATTTGTCATCGCGCAAATCCTACTTAGACCGGCCGACCACATTGGAGGAGCCGACCCGGATGTGGTGCGGCTGCTAAAGGAATCAAAGCTGCCGATACTTCGCTGGCCGGGCGGGAATTTTGTCAGCGGCTATCACTGGGAAGATGGAGTCGGACCGCTTGAAAAACGACCTACTGTGCCCAACTACGCATGGGGACAGCCGGAGAACAACTTTTTTGGCACCGACGAATTCATTGCATTCTGCCAGGCGGTCGGCTGCGAACCTATGATTTGCATTAACGCCGGCTCCGGCACACCACAGGAGGCGGCGAGATGGATTGAATACTGCAATGGGCCACCAAGCACACCTATGGGTGCCCTTCGCGCCGCAAATGGGCACCCACAACCACATAACGTTCGCCACTGGGAGGTGGGTAACGAATTGTGGGGACGGTGGCAATATCATTGGACTACAGCCGAGGGATATGCGGACCGCTACAAGGAATTCACCGAAGCAATGCTCAAGGCCGACCCAACTATCAAACTCTACGCCTGTGGAGCACCTGTGATGTGGGGGAAACAATGGAACGATATCCTAATTAAGGGTGCTGCTGGGATACTGACAACAATGACAGACCATCCCCTTATAGGAGGTAACGTGCCTTGTGATACAGACCCGCTGGATGTATATCGTGATTTTATGGCTGTGCCTGTGGTGCTTGAGCAGAAGTGGGCACAACTCCGTGAGGATATGAAGAAAGCCGGCATCAAAGAACCACATCTTGCGGTTACAGAATTGCAGATGTTCGCCAGGTTAGGCGAGCCATCAAAGCCCGATGCACCAAAGCGTCTTAACCATGATAACCTCGTCAGCCCACAGACGCTTGCAGAGGCACTGTATGATGTATTGATATATCATAGCGCAGTCCGCCTGGCACCATTCGTTGAGATGGTAACTCACTCAGCGACAATCAATCATGGCGGAGGTCTGCGCAAATTGCGTGAACGAGTTTTTGCCAACCCCTGTTACTATTCCCAGGCGATGTTCGCAGATTTCGGTGGCGCCAGACCGGTCAGCGTGGAACTTGAGTCGCCACAGGATGAGGCGCCCCTCGTGCTACCTGACCTGAAGAATGTTACTGCTAAGTGCTCCTATAAGGCAATCGACGCACTGACAGCAGTAGGGATAGATGGTTGTTTGCTTATCTCAGTTATCCATCGTGGGACCAGAGGGCCTATTCAACTGGAAATTATGCTTGACGATTACAAGGCCCAACAGCTTGCGCAAATACAGACACTTTCAGCGGATGTTCCCTGGGCGGCGAATACACCGGAAAAGCCGCAAGTAATAAAAACCGTGGATTCAACCGCTGTCATAAACAACAACAGAGTGCTTCTTAGGTTACCACCTTACAGTTTTACGAGGTTGCGAATACCCAAATATGCTACACAGTAGAACAAGACTTGCTGAATTAGATACAGGACAAGAATTTTCTGTCACTGTGATGAAATTGGCAAGAACCTGCCAAAAATACTGATCTAATTCACATTTCTTACATATTGCTGGTCCGAAAAAAACGCAATCGGCTTAAAAATCACTTTTATTGCGGAAAAATCATAAAAAAAGCGAAACTAATCATAGCAAAACTGTCGATATATTGCAAGTAACCGTGATATTCTCTTGAATACTACGATAAGCTTGGGGGGCTTTGTGGTTATTCTTGATGGTAATCGTGGGCGAAAATGATTTATTAGCACCGGTGAAGTTTTTTCTGCGCCTGCGTTAGCTGATACCGTCAACAACTCCCAAAATTCCCCAAAATATTTGTTTTCAGATGTTAAGCAAAAGAATTTTCTCTAAATATTGGCTATAACCATAATGGTCGTTTTATTATCAAGAAAGAACAAAAGCTGCAAGAAAACAATAATTTAAAAGGGGGCAAATATGAATAAGGTAAAACTTTTTTCACCGAGCCAAGGCCTATTTTTGACACTTGCGCTAATCTTGACTCTGTCTCTGCCATTAAATAGAGTCAGCGTTGGGGCTGAAGGCGAGAACGTGCAGCATTACAAAATGCTGTCAACAATAGAATATGCCGGGCAGAGCCAATTCAGAAATCAGGTCGAAGGGCTATTAACCGTGCAAAAACAGTTTTTATCGGATGATAGGGTCCAATACACCATTTCATCAAGCGACTTTGACCTGACTGAAAGCAATCTGCGCTCAGACCAACAGCCAGCCCAAGGAGGACTATCATTTATTATCGATAAGAAGACCAAGTTTTTGACCACAGGCAATAAAGACCTGGAACTTCTCGAAAAGATAAACAACCAGTGCGCCGGCTCTCTCAAAACAGTAACGAAAAAGAACATCGGAAAAACGTGGAAACAAACCTTTAAGATGCCGTTTCTTAACCACCTGCTCCCCGGCCAGATAAATCTTACTTTGACCGCCATACAACTAAGGACAAAGGTATTCGGCGAAATAATAGCTGTCAGAGCTTTATCAGAGCCATTTACCGTAAAAGCTGCAAGCACCAAGGGAAGCAAAGAGGATATTAAAGGGCGAATTAACGCTGTCTATCTGTTTGATGCTCAAATGGAAGACATCTATGTGAGCATTTCTGTCTTTGAGGCAGAAACAAGTGCCAATCGCACTAAAGAGAGATTACGGCATGAGGTCGCAACATATAAGACCGATGCTATGGGAGTTTCAGTGGACCTAACCGGTTTAGGCACTGAGTTTGAAAAGTTCGTAAGAAAACTTGGGCTCACAAAAGACCCTCTGAAGGTTACCAAAGAAGCCCCATTACCTCAGTGGGCACAGAACGAGGGTTTAAGCACTGCACAAATAGCTAACATTTGCGCTGCGACGGCCTGCGAAGGTGCTCCCAATCCAGTTGCGACAATTTATGTTCCTCTTGCCCGCACATTAGCTATGCAAAGCCAGGGCAGGTTAATTTCGACCGGCAGAATTGGTACAATAAGTGGAGGACTTGCAAACAGGGTTATCGGAGTCTCCGGGATGAGGATAGCCGCTGCACCACTGATAATGGGTCTTAGCCCTGCTACGGCGGCAATAGCCGGAGGTGGCGCAGCAGGTGTTGCCATAGCTGCCGGCGGTGGTGGAGGCGGCGGAGACAACCGCAGCCCAAGTGTGCCTTAAACTACAATCTTGTTGCCTTCAAGCAAAAGTCCGTCTATTTAGATAACAAAAGCGACCCGCTAAGATGTCTTGGCGGGTCGCTATGCTATTAGCCAAACAATTTTCGTATGCTTACCTATCGGGCTACCCATATCAGATTTCGGTCAAAATCAAGAACAATAACGGTGTCACGAAAATACTGCATTCCCAGTAATCCCTGCCCTTGAGCTAATAGGGGGCTATCGTCAGCAAAGACAGAAATCATCGCATTTTTGACCGTCCTTCCACCAACTTCGAGATTCCGAATAGTCCCCTGTCTGCACGGTAGCGAGCCAATATAAGGGTATAAGTCTGTGCCCGTCTTAAGCTTCGTCTGTGGGGCGCCCTTACTTATTTTCTCCCACATTTCTTCCGAAATTGCCAGCCCCCTTCCACTTCCTGTATCAAGCTGCAATTCAGTCTCTTCACCTGCTACCGGAATCTTCACAAAGAGGAAGGCATTGCCCCCCAAATCTTCCTCGATGGTGAACGAGTATTTCGCCCACAAATCCGGCATATTAGGTTCAAACGTCTTTTCAAGTGAGAACTCAACTTCTTCTTTTACACTATCAAATGCCACATATTTGAATCGTTTCAATACCGGCAGTCCCGCAATGATGGCCTTGTCAACAGCAATTGGTACTCCAAACAACCGAACCTCTGCATGCTGCTCACGGTAGAAACAAGGCCAGTTAGCTAAGGTCATCTGTCCTATGTTGAGCTTGGGTATATGACACATTCCCCACCCGTTGGCTTGGCCATCTGCAGAAGTAAACGGATGAATTGCAAGATTATTTTCCGTAATGTGCACATCGCTGACAAAGAGAGCTGCCGATGAACCGGTGTCAAGGATTACCGGATACCGCCTTCCGTTATCCATCGTTCCGCCAACCACTATCCAGTGGTTAAGCGAGTATGAAGGATGATATTTCCCCCTGCAAGGAACCCCCTGCTTGACATCTTCAGCTATCTGAACTCCATAATCAGAGTTGACATCACCAATATCTCCGGCACTGACCGGATTCATATCAATTGGTGGAAGCTCGGTCTTGTTTTGAAGGTTTTTCCTGCTCACCACCGTCACGCTGAATGGATGCAATGAACACCCCGTGACCAGACAACACACAATGAGCAAAGAAATCCCCCGGACACAAAGATTTATTCGATTGGTTTTTAACACTGGAAAACACCCTTCTCCAAACACTGCTGACCATACTACCGGGATGTGCCAATCCTGCGGCACCTCCTCCAAATGACAATGAGGACATCACTCGCATAAGGAATTGGTGACAACCCCACCAAATAGATAAAATCATTCTACCATTTTGCACTTTTTATGTCAAGCATTTTCCGACAGACCGGCGGGACAACACATACTCGAAATCCAAAACTGATTGCTAAATCAACAGCGCCTTCGTTAGCATGCCAATGCAGCAACAGGCGCCTATACGGATTCTGCCGCCGCTGGGGTTAAGTTTATCTCCGACGTCGCCGCTCAAAAGGCATGATTATTACTTCCAGCAGACTGTAAGGGTTTGTCTGGCGGTGTAGCGCCCGGATTCGCCGGCACGAGCAGTGTTCTTGAAAGCTCTGACGGATAAAATCACCTCAATAGCCCCATCGCCACAGATATGTGTTACCTGAGAACCATTGATGAGAAAGCGGTCATAATTATTCCAGCCCGCTGTTCTACCTCCCGTTTGGCCCGTTCCTGCTGCATCATATTCCAGCTTATACTGGGTAACAAGGTTGTGGACAGTATCTTTTGAGAGGCGAGCGGTATTCGTGTTGTCGGCGATGATTTGCACATCTCTGTTAGTATAAAGCACCAGCGAGGCACTGCCAGACACCTCTCTATTCTCGGCTGTGAGGTTTCCAAGATTGATTGCCGAGAAACTGTCGTCCGACCACTCAACGATATCCGCAACAGTGCATGATATATCGCAGGTAGCACTGACAGGGGCGTGCCCCGCCAGCACTAAGTT
>CAZKOQ010000178.1:0-6936 GCA_964554425.1 uncultured Pirellulales bacterium
GCATTTTTCTCCTCTGTTGCCACGCCACGTTTGATAACCTGCGCGAATATTTGATCTAATTTCATATCTTTCCGTGCAAATTCGAGCGAGCCGAGCGACACAGTTTGGTCAGTTTCTCTGTAGCCAAGGGGCATAGTGTACGTTGGCGATGCACCTGTAATTGGCGTTTCCGGACTGTGCAATGCTAAGTTAAGTGCTGTGATTTGTGAAGCATACCCTAACACATCAAACGCATGACAAGACTTCATAAACGCACTGTGAAAATCGCGCTCAATATCCGCTGGATGTTTGTCCAGCCCTGACTTCAGAAGGGAAAACCGATGCTGACTGTTCGTAGCGCTATAAGCGGCGACCAATAACGTACCGCTTCCGCAAGCGAAATCAGCAAGACGGCAAAGTGGAGGGTTAGCCAAGTGAAGGAGAAGATAAGCCGCTGGGACCTGAGTAAAGAAAGTCGCCAATCCTTTCTTAAGCGCCCAATCACCTACTACCTGATGATAAACTTTCCCCGCAAGGTCCCTTCTAAGTAGTGTTTTTCTGGACGCTATAGTAACAGCCAAATTCAGCAATTTGCTGAAAAGTCTTGTCGTAGTAGGAAGTGCCTTGAGAATGTCATCGACTAATTCGAATATCGGTTCGTAGTTTATCCTTAGAATGGCGCGTGTTGCCTTCTCTAACGCTCTCTGAGCACTCTCTGTCCTTGCAAGTTTTTCAAGAGAATCCAACCTGTGTGCATATCTGATTGACTCATAGTAGACGGAGCCAAGCAATATCGCGAGTGTTGCTTGTGCAAAAATGGCTTCCTTTATTTCCTTTGGTTTTCCAATGCTGAATCCATACAATTTATAAAGAGCTTGGTCGAGATTTATTGCAATTGTCTCCGCCTGCTTATGTAAGGATAGATGGCTAACAAACATTTCCACAAGCTGAGCTACCTCCTCCTCTGCGTCTCTCACCATTTCCTCATTTATGATAAACTGCGCAATTTCTTGGATTAACGTCGCTAGTAGATTAACGTCTAGGTCATACCACGCTTCTACAGGCTTCGCTATCACATCCTTCTCATGCAGTTTACGCAACAACGTCCCCGAAATATCTTCTGGCACTATCACCCTGACGGGTAATTTCGCGTCCTTGAGTCTATCTCTTATCTCCCCCTCTGTAAGGTCTTGCGAGAAAGTCTTTGGATAATGTACAGCTACAGCAACATCGCAGGCTAACTGCTCGATCCGTCTCTTCGCATCGTTTTCAGCGTCCTGCTTATCATAAGACCCCTCCAGCACTATCGCTATCCCCTGATGATAAATTACTACATCTTTTCTTCCTCTGCCGATATATTCGCTATGAGAAACTACGCCTATCTGATTCAGCAACTCGGAAAGCAGAATATTTAATCTGGATTCAAAAGCTTGCTTCATATGAATTAGCCGCACAAATACGCTTTGATTTTCTCATTTAAATTCCTAACAAACAGATACACCCCATTTTACCCTCCAAATTCAAATCCCGCAATACCCCAAAATCACCCCCAAAATCATTTGCGCTCTCCGGCGGATAAAGAGGGCTCTTATTTCGGCTTGAAACCCTTGACTTTATTAGAGGTATATTTTTCGCAGGCCTTTTCCAAGTCGATGTCGGTTATATTTGCAAGCGTGCAGAGCCACGCAAGGACATCCGCGAATTCCTCTTTTTTGTTTTTCTGGTCGTCAGATGCCAGAGCGGTGGCAAGCTCACCCACCTCTTCGATAAACCACATAAAGGTCGCAGGGACACCTCTCTGGAGGTCTCGCTTCTTATACTTTTCGCAGATTAATCTTTGAAATTCGCTGATGTGCATTTGTAGCGCACAGCAATAGCTTATTGTCTGTCCGGCCGGTGGTCGAGCAAAAGATTGCCGCCATCTGAATTGGCTTTTGTTCTTACAGCAGGTCGGAGAGTCTTGTTTTTAAGAGGACGGTTTTGGCCTGTTCGATTGCTTTTTCGTAAACACGCTCAGCCCGCACGCCAAACCTTGACCCGCCCAGATTCAACTGGGCGGTCATAGGCCCATCCACAGCTTCAATAATATGAAGCATCGTGATTTTGTTTGCCGCCTTAGCCAGGGCGAAGCCACCGTGAGGACCTCTTTTGCTTCGCAAAACGTTTGCCCGCACGAGCTGCTGAAGTATCTTGAGCAGGTATTCCAAAGGAATATCATACTCTTTTGATATATCTTGGGATAAAACACTCTTTTTTGCCTGATGCTGCGCAACGTAACCCACTGCCAACATAGCATAACCGATTGACCTGCTGAGTTTCATTTTATTCTCCTTCAAAACAAACCAATAATCACAGGAACTTGCCTGTCTGTTGCCTGCCGGAGGTAAACAGCCCTCTATATTAGAATACACACTCCAGACGGTCTTTTTCTAATTATTGACGATGCGCTCAAGAATGCAAGAATTTTCTCTCTGAAATGCACAAAATTTTAGTAATTCGGCAACTATTTCAAACCATGCGTGTTTTAACGCAAGAGTGATTGAAAATTACGAAATTTTTGCTGACGTGCAAAAAACTTGACATTTGCCAGGCACTCAAATAGGATTTGTAGTTGATAGATATAGTTTTTCAGGAGATTTCTATGGCCCAGATTAAGCCAAGAATAAGCGTTCAGTACGACAAGAATGCAACGATAGTTGCTTTTACCGATGAGAAAATCCTTGAGGAGACCGATATTAAAGCGCTTCAGGAATCGATAATGTCGGTAATTGAGCAGGCAGAGCGGATAAATCTGATTCTGGATTTTGAAAATGTTCAGTTTTTATCCTCTGCTGTTCTGGGATTACTGATACGTATCGGCAAAAGGATTTATGAGCACGGCGGCCAGCTAAAGCTCTGTAATATCAACCCCAAAATTTACGAGATTTTCAAAATAACTCGTCTGACCAAAACCTTCGATATTTATAAAAGCCTCGATGGGGCGGTTGAAAGCTTGTCGAGAAAACGTTAGATAGAGATAGAAGATTTTGCTTTGCCGGCGTAAGCAAAGCTTTTCCGGCAATCGCATCTCGGTGCCGCATCTAAAAGTTGAAGTTGGTCAGCAGTAACCAGCTCTTAGTAACGGCATCGAGAGAGTACGACCTTATGGCATCACAAGAACCGGTTGCGCAGCAGGCACGCTCGATAGTGGTCGAAAGCAGGACATCTGCCGTAACAAAAGTATATGACCGAATTCTCGGCGAGCTTAGAGGCAGTGGTTTTAACAAGGACGATATTTTTGCCATTCACCTCGCGATAGGAGAGGCCTTTATCAATGCCGTAAAACACGGTAATAAAATGGATTTGAAAAAGAAGGTAAAAATTGAGTATTCCCTCAGTCCGGACAAAATTGAAATATCAATAGCCGATGAAGGCAACGGCTTTGACCCTGAAGCTGTACCTGACCCACGATGCGGCCAAAACCTTTTCAAGCCGGACGGCAGGGGACTATTCCTGATGAAGTCCTATATGGACGTGGTTAAATTCAACGAACGCGGCAACTGTGTTTATATGGCCAGGTACAAAGAAAAGCCGCCTCTAACAAAGACTCCAGACGATAGCGAGAAATAATCGAATAGTATCAAGCCAGAATCTTAAGAGGGATTTTCCCTTCTACAAAAAATACTCACAGTTGAGCGCGCCTGGTGCGTCCTATAACTTCGCTTTCAAGGTCGGCTGTAGGTCTTTTTCAACGGAATTTAAGCAAAACACTGCGTGTAGAAAAGTTACCTCGTAGATATACCGAAATTCTCTATGATAAAGTGGTCGCAAAAGCTGAGTAAGGAGTTATTCAAATGGGTATGTATGGACAGTTGCTATCTCAGAGTTGTCTTTTGAATGAGCAGGTCGCAAGGCAAGTTTTTGACATTCTTCCCGACAACGGGCCTATTATGGCAATTGTGGATAGAGACGGCAACTGTTGGCCCAGTGACTCGGAAAAATTTACGAGGTTGAACATAAGCGAGTCATTTTTGAGGGAATTATGCGCAAAAATTGACGATGGCACCGACCCGTTGACGACTCAGGTCAAAGATTATAATATTGTTGCTACACAATTAACTACTGAGCAAACCCATTGTGGTTATGTTCTCATTGCACTGCCGCAATCCGGCCCCGGCTCGGCTCCAGCCAACATTGAGCTGATTGAGATACTGCTTAACCAAGTGGGTCTTGTTGCGAAACTTATCGAAAAGAACAATACACTTTACGAACTACAGCTCAAGCGCCTCGCCACTTTTAACAAGAGAGAAGCCGGTTCCAATTAGAAATCACGACAATATAAGTCGTAAATACCCACAGCGCAATTTTCTATTTGCCGGTCCTTATACAAATTGTAATCCTATTTTCTGAGCAACAGAACGAATGTGCTGCGATGCCAGACGGTATTCTTCCGCATTTGGCAGGTGCTCCAGCATTAGCGGTGTTCCGGGCAGCTTGCTCAATTCCGTCAGAAATACAGCATAATCCAATCCGCCCAATCCAGGCCGAATCTCATCGAGATGCGTTGTGAGCTTCGGATGGAGGATGATGTCTTTTGCGTGGCAGCTTTTAATGTGCGGGCCAAGTTTATCGAAACATTCGCGAATCAGCTCGCCATTCTTAAAATACCGCTGCGGACTACAAATAAGGTTCACCGGGTCAAGATGGACGCCGAACTGTTTGCGGTCGATGGACTTGAGTAATCGCAGATAACTATCGGGGCTGTCAGGATAAGCCCACGGCATCGTCTCCAGTGTGAAAAATGTGCGGCTCGGTTTCACATCATCGATGATGCTGCGCGTTGTCTCGACAATCATATCAAACGTCTCTTCGGTCAAATTTTTTGGTGATGGGCCGTCCCATTGCTCGCTGCGAGAGCCGCTTATATTTACGCAGCATTTAGCTCCAATGCGCTCTGCCAGGGCTAATTGCCGGCGGCACTTTGCCAGCGCTTCAGAGCGCGTTTTTTCGTCCGCACTGAGTGGGTTGTTCCACACCCCGACCTCAGCAATAATTACATTGGCCTTTTTTACTGCGTTAACATAGGCACTGACTACATCGTCTTTCGCATCGGCACCCACCGGGCAGTAAGCAGCAGAATATCCGAGCTTTTTAAGTGCCTCTACCCAGTCGTCCGGGCCGTCAAATTTTTCGAAAACAGGGCCTCCTAATCGTAGCGAAGCGGTGTTTGCTTGTGCAGCAGATAGTTTAACGGCTGCTCCGGTGAGCAAAAAGGTTGCACTGACTGCGGAGCTTCTTATGAATCGGCGTCTGGAAATGAATTTTTTATTGTCCATTATCTTGGTCCCTTCCTTAAAGCAAAGGAAATTCGAAGGTAGCAACCATAAAATCAGCTGAAATTTATAGATAAATTATAACCGGCGCAGCCAGCAAATCCAGCCCAAACTTGGCCGCGATTATATGAAAGTAAAGTTAGCATTGCGTTTCTGAATCCACCTGCTATAATTATTAGCAGAAAAAATCAACGGGTGTGTTGACCAGTGATAGTTATTGGCTTACAGGCGTGACAAAATGAAGTTTCAAGTTTTCAAAAACGGTGAGCCGGTTGATAAATTTACCTTGTGCGGCGCGTATTTATTTGGAACCGATGGCATCGGTATCCGACGGGCTCAAATTACATTCAAGAATGGCTTAATCGAGTGCAAAAAGCCGAATCTGGAAACAGCAGGTTTGGCGCTTTTGTGGCGCATTGATGGTTTTGGAAAGGTGCTTTTGCCGACAACCTGCCTGCCTGAAAGGGAGCGGCCCTATAATCTCAATGTTGAAATGGCCCGCGCCCGCCTGATGCAGATTATAAATAAACGAGAGGACTGGTCGTTTTTTGACGGTTTGGAGGGGCTGCGTGAGATTTCCGACCAGGCACAGCAGTTATTTATCCAGGCAATCCAGATTATCTCAAATGGCACGGTTGCATCCAACCTGGCCGACCAATCGCTCAGAAAAGCTATGGTCTTTTCTGAGGAACTGGCAATAAAACAGGCAGAGTCTTCCTTCCTTACAAGGGGCAGGAGCCACGGTTTCGGCAGGGGTTGTCTGGGCTGCAGAATAGACCCTCAGCGGATACGCGATGCTAATTACGTCGAGAGACTGCTGGAGTTGTTCGGGTCGGTGATTATCCCGATAGACTGGTCGCAGATAGAAGCTGAAAGGGGCAGCTACGATTTCTCAGCAGTTGACGCGTGTCTGGAGGTCCTGAGCCAAAAGAAGGTGACAATTGGTGCGGGACCTTTGCTGTGTTTCTCAAAGAAGTTTCTGCCCAAGTGGCTGCTTCGGAGCGGTGTCGGATTTGAGAAGATTCGCGAAACTGCATATCAATTTATTTCGCGGGCCGTTGCTCGCTACTCCGGAATCGTCCGCGCCTGGTGTGTGGTCAGCGGCCTAAATGTTTTCAATCAGTTTGGATTCCGGTTTGAGCAGGTTCTTGAGATGACACGGGCGGCCAATATGGCCGTAAAAGCAGCCAGCGACAGGGCCTTGAAGATAATAGAAATCAGCAATCCCTGGGGTGAGTATTACGCCGCAGCGCCCAACACTATTCCGCCGCTGGTTTATGTGGATATGGTTGTGCAGAGCGGCATCAATTTCGATGCGTTCGGGCTGCAGATGCACTTTGGCAAAAACCAATCCGGTATGCATATTCGGGATATGATGCAGATTTCCTCAGCACTGGACCTATTCGGCCCCATCGGTAAGCCCTTATATATAACCGATGTCGCCGTCCCCAGCCAGGGAGGGGAGGGAGTATATGGTGGAAAAGTCGCAGGTATATGGCATCAGGATTGGGACCAGCCACAGCAGGCGCAATGGATAGAGCAATTCTATGGCATAGCATTAAGTAAGCCCTTTATAGATTCAGTTGTTTATTCGAATCTGGCGGACATTGAGGATAGCCCCATTGACAATAGCGGCCTTTTGACG
>CAZKOQ010000179.1:0-6935 GCA_964554425.1 uncultured Pirellulales bacterium
ATGTTAACCCGATTAAGTATCTTGGTGCCAAACCAATTTATGTGGATATTGAACCAGCTACATTCAACATCGATGTCAATTTTCTGCGGGATAAAATAACACCAAATACAAAGGCCATTATCGCCCAGCATACATACGGTTATCCCTGCCGAATGGATGTGATAATGAATATTGCTGCACGAAATGGCATCGCGGTTGTTGAGGATTGCTGTCTTGCTTTGGGTTCAAAATATAAGGGCAAAACAGTCGGTACATTTGGCAAAGCTGCGTACTTTTCATTTCAATGGAATAAACCCTATACGACCGGACTCGGCGGAATGGCGATAACAAACGATGTGGAGTTGGCTGCCAGAATCGAATCGTTGCGGGCTAACGAAATGTGCCTGCCTTCAAGCAAAGAAGTCATTATGCTTTGGGCACAATTGGTTATGTACAGGTTATTTATTTATCCCAGGACAACAGCATTAGCTCAGAGGCTTTTTAGGTATCTTACAAAAAAAGGGGCTGTTGTCGGCTCATCGAGCAGTCATGAGTTTCAGCCGGTAATGGCCGCCGATTTCTTCAAAGGCATCGGTGGCGTACAGGCACGGTCAGGACTGCGGCAGCTTAAGAAAATCGAACAGAACATCCGACATCGAAAAGAAATGGCAGAGCTTTACGACAAACTTCTGGAGCAAAAGGGCTGGCCGAGCCGAAATTATAGCAGGTCGATAATGGACCCTGTTATGGTGCGTTATCCAGTGAGAATTGCCGAGAAGCAGAAAGCTCTTCTGGAAGCAGCAAAAGCAGGCATCGAGCTTGGAAGCTGGTTTGAATGCCCGCTGCACCCCATTGAAACACCTTTGTCGGCATACGACTATGAGGTGGGGATGTGTCCAGAGGCAGAAAAGGCCGCTAACGAAGTTGTCAATCTGCCTTTACATCCCCATGTTGATGAAGCAACGGCCAAGAGGACCGTAGAGTTTATAACGCGTTTTGCTAAAGCAACCGGTGGAAGCCTTTAATTTGTGGACCTTTCTATGCTTATTTGAAAAGCAAATAGAGGAACATCGAATTGCAGGTCGGATAAATATTTGACATTTCTATCGGAATCTGGTAACCTTTATTAGCGATAAATTCTTTTAGAGCCTAAAGGCCGTAGTTTTTAATAGATTTCAGCTACCGCAACCGTAGCTGAGGCAAACAGGCATTGGAGGAGATGATGAAAACATATCTAAGAAATTGGAAGGAGTCTCCCGTACTTATAATCAGACCGAAGCGCTCGCATATTTTTGCCTTTATTTCGATCTTAGTGCTGGCTGGGGCAAGTTATGCAGCCTTGCACGCGGACATAAATAACGATGGCGAGGTGAATCTTGAGGACCTCGCTATTTTAGCAAATAAATGGCTCAATGACAGTAACCAGACATATCTAAAAGCGGATATTAACAGCGATGGTATAGTGAATTTTGAGGATTTTGCTGATGTTGCAAGCGAATGGCTAAATGAAATATACCTATTTCCAACGTTAAGTCTCATTAGGGCTTCCACGGCTTACGATGCGGACTTCAGGGAGCTTCCTGAAAATGTTGCCAGATATGAAGATATCTGCATTGCTTCTCGGCCAACGGTTTGGATAAACCAGCAAATTCGAAAATCGGTACTGGCCATAGATAGTGATTTGATTATCTGCAGCGATGGTGAAAGTGGGGTACTACTTTACACTACAACCGATGGGGTAAATTTTACAAAGTTGGCTGATATTTCCAAAGACCAAGACTTCGTTGGGTATTACGAGACAAACGACACCACTAGGTCGGTAAAAGTTATGCCAGATGGAAATTGGCTACTTTCTTTCGGTCAAATGACGCTTGGCGGACCGGGCAAAAGGGGACATTTGTTCCGCTCGGTAGATAAAGGATTAACTTGGACGCACGTTCTTGAGTTTGAAAGAGGCTATGCTCCATACTGGGGATGGTGTGCGGTTTCTGATAATGAAGCTGCTGTAGGGGAATACGGCTACCGTGAGCAATCTGATAATCCAAGGAGGGTTTATTACAGTGATGATTATGGAGCCACCTGGTCGAAGATTTGGGAGCCGGCACCAGAGTGGGGCTATCACACCCATTTGGTCGCCTTTGCACCCGGCAGAACTGATGTAATATATGTTTCCTCTGGCGACTATGGCGCGGCCAATAGAGCGAGAAAGGTGGAGTATACACCAGGCGTGGGGGGTAAGAGAAACATTGCAAACTGGTCAGAAGCCGCCAATTCTCCAATCCTGGAGCGGGAGAATTGTCCGGTATGTGCGTTTTCCGATGGAAGATACCTTTATTTAGGGCGCGATGCGTATTTATCGCCGATACTCTGGAGGCTTGATTGCAATGACGATTCGCTCACTTGTGTACTAGATTCGCCAGAGTACATCGATGACTCAAACCATCCTTATAAAACACTCAAGGTGGGGGGACAACTTTTCTCTATGATAATCCACGAAGGTGTTTACTATGCGGCAGTAAGAGGAAGGGGTAACCAAATAGATGGCGGCATCTATGTAAGCACCGACGGGGAACATTGGACTTGCGCCTATCGGGTTGAAGGTATCCAGGGATTTCACAACATTGTTGGCTTTGCTAATGGCTATTTATGGGGGACATTTTATGACAAGTTCGGAGTAACACTATACAAGATGTCTCCGGTGCGTGCTGCGACTGTTAAAGCTATGCGTGTCGAACGCGGTATCACAAATCAGCTTGATACCCCGGAGTCTTCCAGCTTCGAGGGAGGCGCTGGAGGTTGGGGGCCCAGCGCCTATGAAGACCTCGATTACGCAGCAACAGGGCTGTCAACCGATATGGCAAAGCACGGAACCAGCAGCTATAAGATTGTCGTTAAGGACAAAGGCTATGGTCGAGCTGATATCTATAGCGGGATTTGCCCTGTGAAACCGGCGCTGGGAGACTATATTTGCGCATCATTCTGGGTAAGGGCTGCTCCCACCAAGCCGACCGGGTACGTTGGTCTTGCTCGAATTGAAGCAGTAGGCGGTCAGATAGATACGGTCGACGGATGGTTCAACGTTCTGCGGAACGAAGGCTGGGCGCAGAAAACTTTATGGGGCAGATGCACTGATGACAGCTTCGGCAACGGCGGAATACGTCTGAGGATAGGACTTCGTAACGCTGGTTATGGCGGTGTCTATTCAGGTGCGGTCTGCTACGTGGACTGTGCGCAGATAGTGTATTTTAACGATTTACACTATTCGGGCTTCTGGCAGATTGGCGGGACACCGAGGGCTAATGAGGTTGCTGTGGGTTCACTTGTCGGACTTGGCCCGGAGTTTACGACTACATTTGAATGGAGGCCGGAACTGGCAAGACGCGAATGGAACGGCAATATATACATTGCAAGCTGGACCGATGGCAAAGAGCATATTGACCTCTATTATGACCATAACAAATCTAAATTCGTTGCAACCGATGGTGCAAATACTGTCACTACTTCCAGAACATTTAGTTGGGAGCACATTGATAGTATCAAGTTTGCTCTTACAAATATGGCGAGTGACTTCAGGTTAAGCGTCCTTACGCCACTTAATGGCGTCGAACATGTTCTCACAGATAAAGGTGGCACTGAGTTAGGACCTCCTGTTGCCATAACCTTCGGCACAGATAACCAGCGCACAAATTATGGTTGCGGTCTTATTGCAAACGTAAAACATTTTGATTTGCCCTTGACCGACTCCGAAATCCAGAGGATTTTTGACCTGGTAGAGACATCTGGCAGATAAACTTTCCACTCCTCAGTGCCGCAGAATTCATTTGGGCACACTTTGGCCTGCTTCGGGGCGGCTTCAATCAACCACTGTGTAAAAGGGAGGCGTAAAACATAGATTTGCGTTAGTTGGGGAATTCCGTTTGGCCAAAATCGATAACGTAAGAATTACTGAACTTTGCGGATTGCTCCGCGGATGCCCTCCATCTTCAAATAGCCCTTTTTCCAAACCACAACACCTGAAACTACGAATACAACTATATACGCAATCAAAGCATATCTGGTCCTTATCTGGCTCATCACAAGCCCGATGGCTGAATACATTGCGGCTAAACCATAACAAATGGCAACGGTTGTTTTAAGTGGTATCCCTCTGTCAATCATCTGGTCGTAGATGTGGCCGCGATCAGAGACAAATAGTGGGCGTTTGTTGAGAAATCGCCTGGCAAGTGCGACCGCCGTATCAAGAATTGGCAGCCCGAATGCTACGATGGAAGCCATCCACCATCGCGGAACTTTCTCTGCAAATAAAATCATAAGGGACGCCACCACAAATCCCAGCAGCATGCTCCCGGCATCACCCATAAATATCTTTGCCGGATGTCGGTTAAAGGGCAAAAAGCCGCATACCCCTCCAAGAAGTCCCAGACAGATTATCAGACGTACAGGGTCGCCCACTTCACTGTATTCCCATGTGCTCAAATGAACGCTCAGTAACAACATAGCCGTAGCGATAATGGCCGTAACGCCTCCGCATAACCCGTCGAGGCCGTCAAGTAGATTCAGTGAATTCGTTGCACCGACCACGAAGAAAACGACAACCGGAACCCCCAAAATTATTTCCACATTTTGCGGCATTTCCCAGCCAAACGGCATAGTAAAGTAACGCAGAGTTGGCCTGATACCGACTATGACCAATGCGCCGGCAGCGACGGCCTGCCCAAACATTTTCTGCCAGGGTTTTAGGTTGAATATATCATCTACAAGACCGACAAGGCATGCTATTGCTCCGCCTGCTAATATACCGATGAGCTGGGTGAACGCTGGGTCGAAGTATTGCCGTTGCAGGTTGGAGATGTGATAGATGCCTGTAAATATACCGACGGTTAATCCTACGAGCATCCCAACACCGCCGAGATAGGCAATGGAACCTTTATGCGTCTTGACCAGATCATCCGGTTTGTCAACGATTCCAAACTTCAGTGCAATTTTTTTGCATAGAGACGTGGCAACCAAGGCAGAGACAAACGAAAATACCAGCACAGGCCAAAATTGGGTAACCCAGCTTATGGGCCTTTTCGGACCTATGATATTATCCAGCATAATTTTATCCTTTGCTTGAAGGATTCACGGGCTAAACGCTATTGTGCCATTTCTTGGATAGTTTACCGGACGTGACTGGTCTTGTCCATACTCGCCACTGCGATGTTGATACAAAAAGCGTATCAAGGTAAACTTGTTTTTATTTCTTTAAGTCGGCCTGTAACGTCCTGTTCTTTAATGCTTCGGTGAGGTTGTATGGGCCTTTTCGATATTTGTAAACGCGGGTTTGATATTGCTGTCTCACTGGTAGCTCTTGTCGTTTTGTCTTGGCTTCTTATTATTATTGCAATCGCTGTAAAGCTCAGCAGCAAGGGGCCGGTGATATTCAGACAGCAAAGGGCGGGCAAAAACGGCAAGCAATTCTCCTTCTACAAATTCCGCACGATGAAAACCGATGTTGACCCCTTTGGACCCAGCCCTAAGTCCTCACAAGACCCTCGCCTGACTAAGGTGGGCAAATTTCTTCGCGTGTTCTCCCTTGATGAGCTGCCGCAGCTCTTTAACATCCTAAAAGGCAGTATGAGTGTCGTTGGCCCTCGGCCTCTTTATCTTTCGCAAATGGCTGAATGGAACCAGCGGCAAAAAAAACGGCTGCTTGTCAAGCCCGGCTTGACAGGTCTAGCCCAAACCCAGGGAAGAGGTGAGCTGACACGTGAGGAGAAACTTGAGCTTGACGTCACGTATGTTGAAACAGCAAACTTCTGGCTGGATTGCAAAATAGTCCTCGCTACCATAACTGGAGTCCTGCGACACAAAGGCATTTACGAAAAAAGATATTCCCAAACCGAATACACACGCGGAGAAAAAAAACAATAAGCTGTCCGTATTTAGCCCCACGTTTCACGTGGGGTTTACGCTGTTGTTAGTGTTCTGCGGCGCAGCATTTGCGTTAGAGCCGGATGAGATTCTGGTCATAGCGAACAAAGATGTTGCTGCCTCCGGACGTATTGCACGGTATTACTGCGAAGTTCGGAAAGTGCCGGTCAAAAATATCCTCGCCATCTCTTTAGGAGCTGCTCTTTCCGACACAATCAGCAGAGCCGACTATGAGAGGCATCTCGCAGGGCCGATTCGCAAAGAGCTGCTCACCACTTACCCCCCTGGGAAAATCAGATGTCTGCTCACAACTTATGGCATGCCTATCAAGGTAGGTCCTCGCGGCCAGTTAATAGGAATGGAAGGCCGGCTGAATGAATTGAAGGATTTAACTACCCAGGAAAAAACACGCCTTACTCAATTGGAACAAAACGGCCTTGCCGGCTCACCTGAACATCAACAGTCCGCCGACCGCCTCGCTCAGATGCAGCTGGAGATTGACCGCATCAATGGTAAAGAAACAAACGCCTCGATTGATAGTGAGCTTTCAATGGTGCTGTTCGGCTTCTATGAGCTTTATCGCTGGCAGCCGAATATGTTGAAAAACGATGTGATGGGTCTCGATTTCAGAACACTTATGGTCGCTCGGCTTGATGGACCAAGCTACACCATAGTCAAGGGCATTGTCGATAAAGCGATAGCGGCAGAGAAGGCCGGTCTAAAAGGCACGGCCTATATTGATGCCAGAGGTATTGCCCACGGAAGAGATTTGCCGGGCCTTTTTGACCAGTCTTTGCTGGACCTGGCAATGGTCATAAGATTGAGGACCCAAATGCCCGTTAAAGAGGAGCAAACAGAAAAACTGTTTGAACCGAATTCCTGTTCGCATACTGCCATTTATTGTGGCTGGTATAGTTTGAAAAAGTATGTCGATGCCTTTGACTTCGTCGATGGCGCGATAGGGTATCACATCTCCAGTTTTGAAGCCGTTGACCTTCGCGACCCGAACAGCAGCCAGTGGTGTCCGGCTATGCTGCGGGATG